>JAYTAO010000168.1:0-11222 GCA_043737435.1 Rhodanobacteraceae bacterium
GCGGTGACTTCAGTCACGCGGTTGGCTAAGTCGTACTTGGTGCGGGTGGTGTTGTTAACGGCATCGGTGATTGAGATCGTGTTGCCGGCCGCATCCAGCGCGCGTTGTGCGGTGGTGACGCCGTCGCGGCTGCTGGCGAGTAGGCGAGATTCGGCGTCGTAACCAAAACCTTCGGCGGTACCGTTGCGGTAAGGCGTTGCCGACCGCATCATATTGCATGCGCGTAATCGCGCCGGTGGCGTCGGTAGCGTCGCTGACGCGGTTTAATTCGTCGTAGCTCATGCGGGTGATTTTTGCTGGATAAGCCGCGCCGCGCGCAATGGTTTCGGTCAGCACATTGCCGTGAAATCGCGAGCTCGCCGTGTAGGCTGTCTAAAGATCAGCGTTGTCAGCGTCGAACATCAATTTCCCCCTTCCATGCTAATTGCTACCGCTCCCCATTTTCAGGAATTGCGGGCTTTTCAAATTACCGAAACGATGTGGAGCATCGGAATTTTTCAAAGCGACGATTTTCTTGCGCGATTCGCGTTGACGCTATGTTAACAATCCGGCCACAATCGCCGCTCTAGCCAGCAGGGGTTCTGCTATGGCGGGGCGGAAAAATCGCAGAAATATTTACGCAAAAATATCTAAGGGAGTCAAAAGCTATGAAAGCATCAGACCTATTCGTTAAAGCACTGGAGGCTGAGAACGTTGAATACGTTTTTGGTATCCCCGGCGAGGAAAATTTGGACTTCCTGGAATCGTTACGCACTTCAAGCATTAAGCTGATTTTGACGCGCCACGAACAGGGCGCAGGTTTTATGGGTGCCACCTATGGCCGTTTGACAGGCAAACCGGGTGTTTGCTTAGCAACGCTAGGCCCAGGTGCGACCAATTTTGTAACTGCTGCGGCCTATGCGCAATTGGGCGCGATGCCGATGATGATGATTACCGGGCAAAAGCCGGTCAAACACAGCAAGCAGGGGCATTTTCAGATTGTCGACATTGTTGACATGATGAAGCCGCTGACCAAATACACCAAGCAAATCGTCAGCGCCGACAATATCCCGGCGCGCGTGCGCGAAGCGTTTCGCCGCGCCACCGAAGAGCGCCCAGGCGCAACCCACTTAGAGCTTCCCGAAGATATCGCGCATGACGAAACAGATGTCACGGTGCTGCCGGCAAGTCATGTGCGCCGGCCGGTCGCGGATGAAAAATCGATTTTGTACGCCATTGAGGCAATTGCCAATGCGAAGCGCCCGATTCTAATGATTGGTGCGGGCGCAAATCGCAAAACCACCTCGAAAATGCTGCGTGAATTTATTGACACGCTGGGCATTCCGTTTTTCACTACGCAAATGGGTAAGGGCGTGGTCGACGAGCATCACCCGCTTTGGCTCGGCAATGCAGCACTTTCCGACGGTGATTTCGTGCACCGTGCGATTGAACATGCCGATTGCATTATCAATGTCGGCCACGATGTCGTCGAAAAACCGCCATTTTTCATGCGCAAAGGTTTGCGCACGGTTATCCACGTCAATTACTGTTCCGCCGAAGTCGATACCGTTTATTTCCCCCAAATTGAAGTCGTCGGCGATATTGCCAACACCGTGTGGCGCATGAAACAGCGTTTAGAAAAGCAAGCGCACTGGGATTTCAGCTTCTTCACCAAAGTGCGCGGCGAGCTGTTTAAGCACTTAGCACTAGGCGCAGACGACGAGCGTTTCCCGATTTATCCGGTCCGTATGGTGAAAGAAATACGCGAGGCGATGCCAGAAGATGGCATCGTGTGTTTGGATAACGGCATGTACAAACTTTGGTTCGCGCGCTATTACCTTTGCAACCAACCCAATACGCTGCTGCTGGATAACGCACTCGCGACTATGGGTGCAGGTTTGCCATCGGCGATGGCAGCCAAAATGGTCTATCCGAACCGCAAAGTGGTTGCAGTTTCGGGCGACGGCGGTTTTATGATGAACAGCCAAGAGCTAGAAACGGCGGTTCGCTTAAATCTCAACATGACGCAAATTGTGTTGCGCGACAACGCTTACGGCATGATTAAGTGGAAACAAGCGAACATGAATTTCCCAAACTTTGGTATGGATATGGGAAATCCAGATTTCGTCAAGTACGCCGAAAGTTACGGCGCGCGCGGCTGGCGCCCGAACTCGGTCAAAGAATTTCGCGAAATGCTTGAGAAATCGTTAGAGACACCGGGCGTTGATTTGATTGAACTGGCCATCGATTATTCTGACAATGACCGTGTTTTAAACAAAGAAATTAAAGAGCTAAGCGCGAAAGTTAATCCGTGATTTGGCTTTGAATAGTGGAGGTTTTGAGTGCGGTGTCCGATGGCCACCGCACTCAGCAAACAATTCCGTGCTCATCCAACTTCTTGCGCAGAGTGGCACGGTTCATACCCAACAGTTCGGCCGCGTGGGTTAGATTGCCACAGCAGTGCCTTAACACTTCGACGAGCAATGGTTTCTCAACTTCATTCATAATTAAACGATGCAGCTGCGCCGCCGGATGGCCTTCAATTGTGCTGAGGTAGCGCTGCACTGTTTGGCGAGAAAAATCCCCTAAATTTTGGCCAGGGCTTTGAGATTTGTTCATCACGGGCTGCATTTGAAAGTGAAAGGAGCACGTAAGCCTAACGGCCGCGCTTGAGAAGGGCGCAAGAATAGCAACGAATTCGGCCGGTAATCTTGTCATTTCACGCAGGCACTTGAAACTTTGCGGTTTGCCCGCAATTGTCCCGCACGGCAACGCGGATTTTGGGATACTCCGCCAGTTTTCGCTGCAAAACCGCAATGTTTTGCCTTTAGTGCAAAGCATCTGCAGTCGATGCGGCCATCCCTTCTTACTATTAAAACGTGTTTTGCTTTGGCAAAACATGCCACTTAAAACTTCTCAACCTAGACCAAAGAGCATTCTTATGGCAGACGAACAGAGTAATGGCGCTGAAAGCAACGCTGAGCAAGGCCCACAACTTGCAGTACAAAAAATCTATTTGAAAGACGTGTCTTTTGAAGCGCCGACCGCGCCAGCGATTTTTCAAGAGCAAGTGCAGCCACGCATCGATATGAATTTGACGCAGAAAGTGAGCAACGTCGGGGAAAACTTGTTCGAAGTCGTGCTCGCGGTCACAGTAACCTGCAAAGCGGGCGATAAAACCGCTTACTTATGCGAAGTGCAACAGGCTGGCGTGTTTGGTTGCGCTGGTTTTGATCAAACGCAACTTGAAGCTGTGTTGGGCACCTATTGCCCGCATGTGCTATTTCCTTACGTGCGCCAAGTAATCAGTGATTTGATTCAGTCCGGTGGTTTCCCGCCGCTGTTTTTACAACCGATCAATTTCGAGCAGGTTTATGCGGAATCACTCAAGCGACGTCAGCAGCCGACTATGAATTAATTTTCAGCTCAATTTAGTTTGCATCTAAGTTTTTGACGCTCCAGAAATCAGAGCTAACTCGGATTTCTGGGGCGTTTGCATTTGTCCAAGGGCCGCGTCTGATCGGAGCATTAAAATTAGCCCTTGATTCTGCCAGACAATTGGCGACACTCGACGCAGTTTAGTTTTGATGAGTGTTGCCGATGCCGATTTACTCACAGCCACAAGGAAAGCGAATTGGCGTTTACGGCGCCGGTTCCTGGGGCACCGCGTTGGCCGCGCAGTTGGCGCGCAATGGTTTTCAGGTGAGCTTATGGGGCCGAAACGCCGACGATCTTGCCAAAATGGCGCGTAATCGCTGCAACGAGCGTTTTTTGCCAGGCATTGAGTTGCCTGGGAATTTGTCATTTCAGCCGGACTTGCTAGCGCTTGCAGCGGCCTCGGATATGCACTTGCTGGTCGTGCCTTCGCACGCTTTTGGCGATGTTTTGCGCCCCATCGCTAGCGTGCGCGCCCGTGCGTCGGGTGTGGCTTGGGCGACGAAGGGCTTCGAGCTGGGATCGGGGCGCTTCCTACACGAGGTGGCGCAGGAGGCGTTGAATATTGACGGTCACAGCGATTCGCCCATTGCATTGGTGACCGGGCCGTCGTTTGCGAAAGAAGTAGCGTTAGGAATGCCTTGCGCATTGACGGTGCACTCAGACGATCAAGCGTTTGCCATCGAAGTGGCGAATACTTTGCATGGTCAAGGCATGCGCGCCTACACCGGCGATGACATTCGAGGTGCCGAGTTGGGCGGCGCGATGAAAAATGTCATGGCAGTTGCCACCGGCATTTGTGATGGTATGGGTTTAGGCCTTAACGCCCGTGCAGGGCTGATCACACGGGGCTTAAACGAAATGTTGCGCCTGAACGCCTGCCTGGGTGGCAAAGCCGAAACGATAATGGGCTTGGCGGGTTTGGGGGATTTGGTGTTGACCTGTACCGGCGATCTGTCACGCAACCGACGTTTGGGCCTGGCTTTAGGGCAGGGCAAAGGCCTGAGCCAAGCGATCGCTGAAATTGGTCAGGTGGTGGAAAGTGTGCAAACTGCTGATGAAGTGATGCGCTTGGCGCTGCGCCATCAGATTGATTTACCGATATCTGAACGCGTGCGCTCGGTTTTGCATGAAGAAATCACCCCGGCAGAAGGCTTGCGTAGCTTGCTGGCACGCGAACAAAAGCCAGAATATCCGGATGGCTCATTCGCCTAGCAAATGTTGTACTAAAGCCCGGATCACGCGGGAAACGCTATCCCTAAATTGATAGCTGATGTGCCGATTGCATTAGCAATCAAGGCAGGTGCTATTCACAGTGGATTCTTCTTGCGGCTACACTTTTCTGCCGTTTCGCTAATCGCGAAACTCCCTCAACGCAGCGCTGCAGTCCGGGCAAAAAAAGAAGAACCCACCAGTCACCTCTCGGGGAGGGCGATCGGCTTAGCGACTGGTGGGTGCTTGAAGTTACGGGCCCAGGATCCTGCGTTGTGCAGGTATCTGGAATGCTGGCGGGCCCTAACAGTTCGTTGTCACAAAATTGCTTGTTGGTTTAATTACCGGTGACTTCCGTTACTGCGTCGGTCACGGTCTTGACTGCAGCTTTGGCGGCTTTGCTAGCGCGGTTGACGGTGCTCTGCGCGGACTTGCTGGCGTTGGCAACTGCGGATGAGGCGCGTGCTTGTACTTTCTTAGCCGCATCAACAACGGTCGCTTGAACTGATTTGACCGATTTAACAGCTTTGGCGGGCGCTGCTTTTTTCGCAGGTGCTGCGGCTGGCTTAGCTTTTACTGCCGGTGCAGCCTTCGTGGCGGTAGGCGTAGGCTTTGCTGCAGGGGCTTTGGTCATTGCTTTAACCGCTTTCGACAATTCATCAACTTTTACTGCCAAATTGTTCAATTCTTCGCGGCCAGGAATGCCTAAGCCACCGAGTGCGCGCGAAACGCGCTCTTCGAAAACTTTTTCCAGCTTGTCCCAGGTATCAGATGCACGATCTTTAACTTGCGCAACGGTGTTCTCAACCGCGCCGCGAACTTCTTCAACCTTGCCGCTGGTGTATTTGGTGGTGATCTTTTCTAAGGCCGAGCCTTCTTTAATGAGGGCTTCATATAACTTGCCGCCTTCTTCTTGCGCTTTTGCGAAAGCGCCCAGGCCTGCAAGCCAAATTTGCTGGCCCGATTCCATAATCTTGTTGGCCATGCCTTTCAGGGCGGTATTTGCTTCGGTTTTGGTTTCGCCGATCTTTGACGCAACGGAAGCTTTCGCCGTGTTCGCCGCTTTCAAAGTTGCTTTCGTGTTTTTCGCTGCCATGATGATGTCCTTCCCAGGTTGTTACCCACAATGCGTGGCGTACTTAAAGTGTTCGATGCTAGTCGGATGGGCGACGCCATTACCTGTTCCCGCGCCGCTTGTGCGCAATCTAGGGGGCCGCGATAGAATATGTGCACTATCGCTAAGTTTGTTCAGCTTGCGTTGTCGCTAGAGACATTTTAATTATCGTTAGTAACCTAGCCAATGCTTGCTGTACAAGTTAAGCCAAATTGCACGTGCGGGAAAATAAAGTTGGACGTATCGGCTCTTGCGCCCCTAAAATTGCTCCCCGGTTCCGTCGTTTCGAAGCATCAAAACGACATCTAAATTTTTGCGACTATTTTTCTAACCGGGCGCTGCATGAATTCATTGATTTTTGTTACCGGTGGCGTCGTGTCGTCGCTCGGGAAAGGTATTGCTGCGGCATCGCTAGCGGCAATTTTGGAAGCGCGCGGCCTGCGTGTGACGATGATGAAGCTGGATCCTTACATCAACGTTGACCCCGGTACCATGAGCCCGTTCCAACACGGGGAAGTGTTCGTTACCGAAGATGGCGCTGAGACTGATCTGGATTTAGGGCATTACGAGCGGTTTTTACGCACTCGCATGACGCGCAAAAATAATGTTACGACCGGGCGAATTTATGAATCCGTGATTCGTAAGGAGCGTAAAGGCGAATACTTGGGCGCGACGGTGCAGGTTATTCCGCACATCACTGATGAAATCAAGCGATGTATTGTGGAGGCGACCGAAGGCTTTGATATTGCTATCGTTGAGGTCGGTGGCACCGTTGGCGATATTGAATCGCTACCTTTTTTAGAAGCTATTCGCCAACTGCGGGTAGAGCGCGGGCAAGACAACGCCATTTTTATACACTTAACTTTAGTGCCGTTTATCGCCGCAGCTGGTGAGCTAAAAACCAAGCCCACGCAGCACTCAGTGGCGCAGCTGCGCTCGATCGGGATTCAGCCGGACATACTGCTTTGTCGCTCTGAGCAACCCCTGCCGGAAGCGGAACGCAAGAAAATTGCGCTGTTTACCAACGTGCCGCTTGAAGCCGTGATTTCAGCAATAGATATGGACAATATCTATAAAATCCCGATGTGGTTCCACACCCAAAAGCTCGACCAAATCGTGGTGGAACGCTTGCGTTTTAAAGCCAGAAAAGCCGATTTATCCGAGTGGAAGCAGGTGGTTGAAGCCTGCGAGAAGCCGGTTGATTCGGTGCGGGTGGCGATTGTTGGCAAGTATGTTGAACACAAAGACGCCTATAAATCTTTGAGTGAAGCCCTGCGGCACGGTGGTTTAAGGCAAAAAACCGCGGTAGAGCTAGTGTGGGTGGAATCTGAAGCGCTTGAAACGCATGCATCGTTCGCCAGTGCGGATAATCCATTAGCTAGCGTCGATGCGATCTTAGTCCCGGGCGGCTTTGGTGAGCGTGGCTTTGAAGGCAAAGTGGCGGCGAGCGCTTACGCACGTGAGAACTTGGTGCCTTATTTCGGCATTTGCTACGGCATGCAGGCCGCCGTGGTAGATCACGCGCGTAATATTGCTGGATTAGCTGGCGCCAATAGCACCGAAAACGACCGCAACTGCGCGCATCCAGTCATTGGCTTGATTACCGAATGGCAAACGCAAAGCGGCGAGCTGGAACGACGTAGCGAGGATTCCGATCTGGGTGGCACGATGCGCCTAGGCGCGCAGGAGTGCATGTTGGTGGCGGGCAGCAAAGCGCGCGAAATTTATGGCAGCGATGTGGTTAAAGAACGGCATCGGCATCGTTATGAGTTTAACAATAATTATCGCGAGCGCCTGAGTGCTAGCGGCCTACGCTTGAGCGCATTTAGCAAGGACACGAACTTAGTGGAAATGATTGAGCGCAGCGACCACCCATGGTTCATCGCCTGTCAATCCCACCCAGAATTTACCTCGACACCGCGCGATGGACACCCACTGTTTATTAGCTTTATTCGTGCGGCAAGAGATTTTAAGGCCAGCCAAAGGGATTTCAAGGCTAATCACATTAAAGCGCTCGATAGCAAGGCATCGGCGCGCCGGTAATGCTGCGATGAAATTTGATGAGGTCCATCTAGAGCTCAAAGGCATTGCACACGCGCAGCTTGCCGGGCTTGGTGCGCAAACTTAAAGCACGACAGATTTGGTGCACGAGGCGTATTTAATCGCTGCGGCCTCAATCTCCTCAGCCGCCCCTTGGAACCATCGCGGCACGCTCATTGTTTGGCACAGGATCCAGCGTGATCAAGCCAGAATTCAAGGCGGCCCTGAATCAAATCGCGGTATTGCTGCAGCAAAACCCGAGTTAAAATTTGCATGTGGTTGGCCAGCTGCGCAGCTCGCCTCATTCACCTGAAACTATTCAACGTCTGGAGCCTGGGCGAATGCTGCGGTTTTTGATGCGCAGGGGCGCTTGTTGACGGTGGGTGCTGCTGTGCTCGGTGCTAGCGATGTCGATCAAGCGGTGGCGCGAGTCGTCGGCTTTTAACAGCGTCGCTAACGGACACTATCGCGATTTATCATGCACAAGCGCGCGACAGCCGGTCCCAAATCGCCGCCCACGCGGCGGTTTGGGGCGGCCGTTCGATCAGGATTTTTGCGCCAGCACGCGCATCGAGCGCACGTAAAGCGGCGTAGAGCGCACGCGAGTACTCGCTGGGGTCAGCGCTGAGCGCGATGCCGTCATGCGTAGCGGGCAGAGTGGTGATGCTCAACACCAGTGCGTTGACATCAACCAACGTTTCGATTTCGGCGCGCTCACGCAGCTCAGTGCGGGTGCGCGGCGCATAGTGGCTTTTTAAAGCGCCGGAAACGCGCGGCCGACTTAACGCTGGCCCAGATTGCGCTGTGTCAGTTAAATGCGCGATTTGCGCGGCGGTAATTGCCCCTGGACGCAAAATACTCAGCTCCGGCGTGCGCGCATCGATAATGCTGGACTCAATGCCAATCTGTGCGGCCCCACCGTCTAGGATTAGCTCAAGCTGCGCGCCAAACTCATCGCGTACATGTTGCGCTGTGGTCGGGCTGATGTGTCCGAAGCGGTTTGCTGAAGGTGCGGCAAGGCCATCGTCAAACTCGGCTAACAGTTGCAACGCGAGCGGATGATTGGGAACGCGCAAACCCACGCTGTCTTGGCCGCCGGTAATTTGATCCAACACCCCAGATTGCTTGTGCAGGATCAGCGTCATAGGCCCCGGCCAAAATTCTTTCGCCAATTGCCAAGCGTGCTCTGGAATAGCTTTCGCCCAAGCGCGCATTTGCTCCGCATCGCTTAGGTGCACGATCACTGGGTGCTCTGCTGGCCGGCCTTTGAGCGCAAAAATGCGCGCGATGGCGGCCGGGTTACGCGCATCCGCCGCCAAGCCGTAGACGGTTTCGGTGGGCATACCCACCAATTCGCCACGCCGCAGCGCCGCGACCGCTTGCGAGACTGAACTCATTTCAGCTCAAACTCATCTGCGTCCAAATACGCCGGGAAGCGACTGCGGTGTTCTTGCAGTGCCGTCCAAGAAAGCGTTGTGGTTGCCACTTGGGGTTGCGCACCACACTCAATTATTGGCTGACCGAGAAAATCCAACACCACGCTATCGCCGCTGTAATTTAACTGGTTGCCATCCGAGCCGGTGCGATTGACGCCGACACAATAGCTCAGGTTTTCAATGGCACGTGCGCGCAGCAGGGTTTTCCAGGCATAGCTGCGCGGGCTGGGCCAGTTGGCGACAAAAATGAGCGCGTCATAGTCGCGGTTCTCGGGCTTGGCATCGGCAAAGCGGTTGCGTGCGAACACCGGAAAACGTAGGTCATAGCAAACCATCGGGCAAATGCGCCAGCCTTTAAGTTCAACAATCAAACGATTTTGCCCCATGCCAAAGCGCTCGTGTTCGCCCGCCATGCGAAATAGGTGGCGCTTGTCGTAATAACTATGGCTGCCATCCGGGCGCATCCAAATCAGGCGATTAAATACTTTGCCATCGTTTTCTTCGCGAACAACGATCGAGCCAGTGACAACCGCTGCGCATTCGCGCGCAAGCGTTTTCAGCCAATCGATGCTTTCGCTGCGCATACTTTGCGCGTTCGCGGCCACATCAGTGGAAAAGCCGCTCAAAAAGGTTTCTGGCAACACGATAAGGTCAGTTTGACCTTTGACGCCTAGGCAAAGGCTGCCGTAAAGCGCCCGATTCGCCGCCGCGTCGTGCCAGACCGTACTCGCTTGAATCAAGGTTACGCGCAAATCTTGCATAGGTGTGCCCTTAGATCGCGCAGAGCCGCGTGGCTGCCGCGTCAAGCGTGGCACCCTGTTTGGCAAAGCAAAAGCGAATCAGGCGCTGATCCGGTGGCGCGTCGTAAAACGCCGACATGGGGATCGCGGCGACGCCCACTTCCGCGACTAACCAGCGGCAAAAATCCAGATCAGATTGGTCTGAAATCGCGCTGTAGTCGCACAGCTGGAAATACGCGCCCTGCACCGGCAATAGTTTGAAACGCGAGGTCTGCATCAGCGCAGTGAAGTCGTCACGTTTTTCTTGATAGAAATGTGGCAGGTCGTGATAGTGCTTTGGGTCGGATTCTAGGAAATCCGCCAATGCCCACTGCGCCGGATGGAAGGTGCAGAACGTCAGATATTGGTGCACCTTGCGAAATTCTACGGTCAGCGCTGGTGGTGCGATGCAATAGCCGACTTTCCAGCCGGTGATGTGATACGTCTTACCGAAACTGGAGACCGCAAAACTGCGCAGCGCTAACTCCGGATGCGAAAGCACGCTTTCAAAGCGGCGATCATCAAAGTAAATGTGCTCATAGACTTCATCACTCAGGATCAAGATCCGGGTATCGCGGGTGATCTCAGCGAGCGCGTCTAGATCAGCGCGCGTCAACATTGCCCCCGTTGGGTTATGCGGTGAATTGATCATTATCATGCGCGTGCGCGGCGTCATTGCGGCTTTGACGCGCGCCCAGTTTGGGGCAAAATCGGGCGCATCCATGGGCACATGTACCGCCGTTGCACCGCATAGCGCAATTGCCGGATCGTAGGAGTCATAACACGGGTCCAACACAATCACTTCCTCGCCCGCGTGCACGCTGGCGGCAATGGCGACATAAAGCGCTTCACTGCCGCCGGAAACTACCGTGACTTCGCTGTCCGGATTGGTTTTACGGCGATAAAGCGCTTCGGTTTTAATCGCGATTTGCTCGCGAAGCTTTAGCACTCCGGGCGCCGGCGCATATTGATTGCGCCCGGCTTGCACGTGTTTGGTAAGCGCGTCATGTAGCCCTTGCGGGCCGGCAAAATCTGGAAAACCCTGGCCCAAATTGATGGCGTTATGCTGCAGCGCGAGGCTGCTCATGACGGTAAAGATGGTGGTGCTAACTTTGGGTAGTTTGGTTTCGATCATCGCAATGGATTCGTCTGAAGTTGGGTTGCCAGCTTAAAGCGGCAAAGGTGAATGTCTAGTTTCGGCTGATTTATTTTTGTGTGACGGCGCAA
>JAYTAO010000169.1:0-1771 GCA_043737435.1 Rhodanobacteraceae bacterium
GAAGTTTCCGCCTATGCCAAACCGGGTTTCAGAAGTACGCACAACCAGCTGTATTGGCGATTCGGGGACTATTTGGGAATCGGCGCGGGTGCGCATGCGAAAATTACCGATTTGGCAAGCGGCCAAATCACCCGCACCGCAAAGCAAAAAATTCCGCGTTTGTATCAAGAATGCGCCGGCACGCCCAGTTCGTGGGTGGAGCGCCGAGCACTGAGTCCTGCTGAGCTTCCGCTTGAATACATGCTTAACGCGCTGCGTCTTTTTGACGGCGTTCCAAGCAGCGATTTCGCCAAGCGCACCGGCTTAGAGTTGGACGAGCTAGCCGGCTATCACCGCGCCTTGAAGCGCGGTTTACTGATCAATGATCAAGGTGTTTTGCGTGCGAGCGAGTTAGGACAACGTTTTTTAAATGATTTAATTAACGAATTTTCTTGATCACGTCGTGGTGAGCTGACAATTTTAGAGCCCGTTTGCTGAGCAATAGGACTTCACGTTTGTCTCGTCTGTTTTCAGCTTTTCGCCAATCGCATCAGCGTTGAGTGCCAGACTAGAGCCATCCGGCGCTTTCTCAACCACCCGACCGCCCTGCTTGAGCACCTTGATGCGTTCGCGAATGGCACCGCAATAAGTGGTCAATTCAGCGCGCTGCGCGGAAGTCAACACCGGCTTTCCTGGATTCTGCGCTGCATTTGGATCTGCCGCAGCTGCGACCGCCGCGGGAGCTGCCGGTGGCGCATCCACACCTTTCTGGATTCGTACTTTTTCCGTCAACTGTCCAGGGGGTGGTGAGGAATCAAAATGCACTTGACCGTTTGCATCTGTCCATTTAAAAATTTTTCCCGCGCTAATTGCAGGCGCGCAAAAACTCGCGGTTGCGATTAAAACGACCAATACCAAAGCGGTTGTGCGCATGAGCTTTGCTCCATTCATAAAAATTCGGACGTTAACCTTAATTTGTTTGCCAAGGCAAACAGCTTTCCCGGACACTTTGCTACAGATTCGACATTCGAGCAATGGGGCCGGGTTTAATGTTTAGCGCACCTTGATGTATTGATAGCAGTCTCGCGCTGTTGCTTACCGGCTGGGCGAGGGGATATTGGGTACGCACGTTATCGCCCTGCAAACTTGCATTAACTCGCGCACGAGCCTAAACGCGCAGTGCTTTAGCACATCGTATCATTCCGGCCCCGACCCGCTGAAAGCAACGCTATGCCCAATTTTATTCGAATGACCGACTTGGACCTGCAGGGTAAGCGCGTGCTTATCCGGGAAGATTTGAATGTGCCGATCGCGCTTGATGCGTCCGGCAAAGCGCAGATCACCGCCAGTCAGCGTCTGGAAGCTGCGCTGCCGACGCTGCGGCTGGCGCTGGAAAAAGGTGCCGCAGTGATGGTGATGAGCCACTTGGGGCGCCCCAAAGAAGGGGTATTGGAGGCGTCCGAATCCTTGAGCCCTGTGGCTGAATGGTTGAGCCTACATTTAGGTTTTGCAGTAGCGTTGGTGCGGGATTATTTGGCTGGTGTCGCGGTGGAGCCCGGCACGCTGGTGCTGTTGGAAAATGTGCGCATGAATATCGGCGAGGGCAAAGACGACGAGGCGTTGAGCCGCAAATATGCAGCCCTGTGCGATGTCTTTGTGATGGACGCCTTTGGCACCGCGCACCGTGCCCAAGCCAGCACGCACGGAGTGGCGCGCTACGCCAAGATTGCCTGTGCCGGGCCGCTATTGACGGCGGAACTGGAGGCGCTGAGTTTGGCCTTGGAAAAGCCCA
>JAYTAO010000170.1:0-1768 GCA_043737435.1 Rhodanobacteraceae bacterium
CTAGACGGCATTGCTGGCAAGAGCCATACCAGTACCGAACTAAGCCATGACTCGGTGACTAGCATATTTGAGACCAGCAGCGGCGAGATTTGGCTGGGCACGCAGGGCGGCGGCGTCAATCATGTGATTTTTGAAGGCGACGCATTTACCGACAAAGTACGGTTTCAGGCGGTACGTAAATCTGATGGGCTAGGTTCTGATGCCGTGGGTGCAATTTTGGAAGACCGCAACGGCAAACTGTGGGTCAGCACGACCGTAGGCATTGGCGTGATCGACCTCAAAACCATGAAGTCACAAGAATTGACTGAAAGCCAAGGCATGGACCGCTCCGGGTATTACTTAGGTGCTGGCGCAAAAGCTGATGATGGCAGCTTAATGTTTGGCGGGGCGGGCGGGCTCATTCGCTTTAATCCACTAGAGTTAGCTGGCAAGCCAGCGCTTGAGCAGCCGGTGATTACCGATATGCAGCTGTTAAATTTGCCGCTGAAACTGGCTTGGCAAAATCCGAAATCGCCGTTGACAACGGCCACACCATTTGCCTCCTCGCTAACGCTATCGCATCAAGAAAATATGTGGACGATTGAATTTTCCGCGCTAAATTTTGGTTACGCCTACGCCAGTCAATATCAATATCGTTTATTGGGTTCAAGTCCGGACTGGGTCAATACCGCGCTTGGGCAACGCAGTGCAACATTTACTAATTTGCCAGCGGGCCGTTACCGTTTTGAGGTGCGCACCGTTAGTGGCGAATATAAAAGCGCCAGCACGACTCTGGAGCTAGTTACCCTGTCGCCGCCATGGCTTTCGATTTGGGCGAAAGCGCTTTACACCGCCGCATTAATGCTTTTGATCTGGTTTTTTTATTCGCAAGTTCGGCGGCGCGTCACGGAAAAACTGCGTGATGCGGAATTGGTGGAACGCAGCGAAGCGCTGTTAAAACACGCGCTCTGGGGCAGCCGCGATGAACTTTGGGATTTGGATTTACGCAATGGCAGTATGCAAGCGGTCAATCCATTGACCGAGTTAAAGCGTGATCGCTTCAACCAACGTCGTGGGCCAATTGGGTTGGAAGATTTAATCAAAATCGCGCACCCGGCGGACCGGGTGCGTCTGAAACTGGCACTGAGTGCGCACATTGACGAAGGCACAGAATATTTCGAAGCCGCGTTTCGCATGCGCACGGTGGACAATGATTGGGCCTGGGTCATGGGCCGTGGGCGTGCGATTGAGCGTGATAGCAATGGCAGAGCCGTACGGCTGGTTGGTACCTTGCGCGATATTTCCGATGTAAAATCCGTCGAAGAGGAGCTGCGAAGCGTCAACGAGCGGCTGGAAGATCGCGTCAGTGAACGCACCCTGGCCTTGAGCGCGAGTAATTCCGAGCTAAGTTCGACGCTTGCGACGCTAAAAAACACCCAACGGCAACTGGTTGATAGCGAAAAAATGGCGTCGCTCGGGAATTTAGTGGCCGGAGTAGCCCATGAAATCAACACCCCTCTAGGTATAGGCGTAACTGCAGCTTCGCACTTACGCCAAGAAACTGAGCGATTGGCGCGGCATTTAGAAAAAAACACTTTAAGCAAATCGGAGCTGGAGCAATTTACCAAAAGTGCTGTGGAAGCCAGTGATTTGGTACTCAAAAATCTAGATCGTGCCAGCAAACTGGTGCGCAGTTTTAAACAGGTCGCTGTCGATCAGGGCAGTGAAGCATTGCGCACGATTGTGCTGGCGAGTTATTTGGAGGAGGTGTTATTTACGCTTAAACCGA
>JAYTAO010000171.1:0-11196 GCA_043737435.1 Rhodanobacteraceae bacterium
TGACTGAGGAGCTGCAGGCCAAGGATGAGTTTTTGCACGCCACGAATGAAGAGTTGGAAACCTCAAACGAGGAGTTGAAATCGTCCAACGAAGAAATGCAGTCGGTCAATGAGGAGCTGCAATCGACCAACGAGGAGTTGGAAACATCCAAAGAAGAATTGCAGTCGATCAATGAAGAATTGAACACGGTCAATGCCGAGTTACAAAGCAAAGTAAGCGATTTGTCGCGCGCTAATAACGATATGAACAATTTGCTGGCCGGCACAGGTATCGGCACCATTTTTGTCGACTACGCCTTGCGAATTCTGCGTTTCACGCCCGCCGCGACGCAAATGATCCATCTCATTCCCGGCGATATCGGCCGCCCGGTTGGCCACATTATGTCCAATCTCATGGGCTATGACTCACTTGTCAGTGACCTTCAGGGCGTGTTGAAAACTCTGATTCCCAAAGAAGTCGACGTACAAACCAAAATAACAGAGCCGCAGAGCGGTGCAAAAGCCGGTGAAAGTAAACACTACACGTTGCGGATTTTGCCTTACCGCACGCTTGACAACGTCATTGAGGGCGCAGTGATTACCTTTATTGAAATCACCGAAGTTGTCCAGGCCCGTGCGGCTTCGCGGGTCGCCGATGAGCTGATGCGTTTAGCGGTAGTGCTGCGTGATGCCCACGATGCCATTTTGGTGCAAGATTTAAGTGGCCGAATTACCGCGTGGAACCCGGGTGCGGTGCGAATTTATGGCTGGAGCGAGGCGGAAGCGCTGGGCATGAACACCGCCGTGCGCATTCCGGCGGAGCTGCGTGAAAAGGCCATTGAACGTGTACATCAGCTCAGTCAGGCGAAGATATTGGAAACCTGCTTAACGCACCGCATTGCCAAAGACGGTTCGATCTTAAAGGTTTCGCTGACCTCCACCGCGTTGGTCAATAGCAGCGGCAAGATGTATGCGATTGCCACCACCGAGCGCGTGCATGAGGCAGCAACAACATGAAAGAAGAAAGGGGTGCGTCCGATTATCGTGAATCCGTCAGCGAGGCGGATATCAGCGCGCGCCTTGCGGCCGCAAACCTAGCCTTGCGTCGCCGCGCTGAGTTTTTTCTACAGGAAAAAGGCTTGCGCGAAACGCGCTCAGGCCATGAACCGAGTTACGAAGAAATACCTCTTCTTTCTACTGAAGCAATGCGGCAAAAGTTGTACGAGCTGCAGGTGCATCAGATTGAGCTGCAGATGCAAAACGAGGAGCTGCGCCGCACCCAGTTTGATCTTGACGCGGCACGCGCACGCTATTTTGATTTATATGATTTGGCTCCGGTGGGCTATTGCACGTTGAATACTTCTGGGTTGATTGTTGAAGCCAATCTGACCGCCGCCGTGTTGTTAGGTGCTACCCGCCGCGATTTGATCGGCAAGCCCTTCAGCCGCTTTGTCTGCAAAAGCAATCAGGACACGTTTTATTTGCAGCGCAATAAGTTACTTGAAGAAGGCCTACCGAGTAGCTTTGATTTGTATATGCAAAAGGCGGACCAGGAACCGTTTTGGGCGCTGGTGGCAGGCACCGTGGAAACCTTGGCGGATCAAACAACTCAGCTGCGCTTGGTGCTCAACGACATTTCCGCACGCTGCGCATCTGAAGCGCTTATTCAACAACACCAAGAGCGCTATCGAAACTTGTTCGTTACGATTGACGAAGGCTTTTGCATTATCGAGGTGATTTTTGATGCTGAGCAAAATCCGGTGGACTACCGCTTTTTAGAGGTGAACCCCGCGTTCGAGAAGCAAACTGGTCTGAGCGCGGCAACCGGCAAGCGCATTCGCGAAATGGTGCCGAACATTGAAGAGTTTTGGCTAAATCTTTACGGCAACGTCGCGCTAACAGGTGCGGCTATTCGGATCGTGCATGAAGCGAACTCTTTGGGCCGCTGGTTTGAAGTCCACGCCTCTCTGCATGGCCTAGCGCCCAGTCGCAGCGTGGCCGTCATTTTTAACGATATTACCGTGCGCAAACAGGCGGAAATTCGCTCTACGCGGTTAGATCAAGTGCTGCAGGAAAAGAACGCCTCCCTGGAACGCGCGACTGCGATCGCGGAAAAAGCCAGTCAAGCAAAGTCAGCATTTCTTTCTAGTATGAGTCACGAACTGCGCACGCCGCTGAATGCAATTTTGGGCTTCGCGCAAATGCTAGAAATAGGCACGCCACCGCCAACCCAGTTACAAAAACGCAATGTCGATCAGATTCTGAAAGCAGGTTGGTATTTGCTGGAGTTGATCAATGAAGTGCTGGATTTGTCGATGATCGAATCCGGCAAACTCGCGCTGTCGTGCGAACCGGTTGGGCTGGCGGATTTGCTGCTGGAGTGCCGGGCCATGATCGAACCTCAGGCGCAAAAACGCGGTATTTCCCTGCATTTTCCCCGTTTGGAGAGGGGAAGTTTTGTCAGTGCGGACCGCACCCGCTTCAAACAAGTGCTGCTGAATTTGCTGCTCAACGCAATCAAATACAACCGCCCGAATGGTTCAGTCGTGCTCGAATGCGAATCTATGAGTGCCGATATTCTGCGCATCGGTGTGCGTGATACCGGCTCCGGGATGGCGCCGGAACAAATGGCGCATTTGTTCCAGCCCTTCAATCGCTTAGGTAAAGAAACCGGCGTTGAAGAGGGTACCGGCATCGGTCTAATCGTTACTAAACGCTTGGTCGAGCTGATGGGTGGCACAATTGGCGTGGAAAGCACGGTAGATTTGGGCAGTTTTTTCTGGGTGGAACTGCACCTCACCAGCGCGCCGCAGTTTGCGATGCGCGAAGCGCATCTACCCGAGCACATCGAGCCGGTTGTGCAAGAAGGAGCGTCACTGAAAACGCTGCTTTATGTCGAAGACAATCAGGCAAATTTAGAGTTAGTCGAACAACTTGTGGCGATGCGCGCCGATGTGCGCTTGATTAGCGCCACCGATGGCAGCGTGGGCATCGGCTTTGCCCGCAATTTGCAGCCTGACGTGATTTTGATGGATATTAATTTGCCGGGCATCAGCGGCATTCAAGCGCTACAAATATTGCAAAGCCATGCCAACACCAAACACATTCCAGTAATTGCGCTAAGTGCTAATGCGATGGCCAGCGATATCGAACAAGGCTTGCAGCTGGGATTTTACCACTACCTAACCAAGCCTATCCGGGTGCGGGAATTTATGCAGACGCTAGATTCTGCGCTTAAATTTTCGGCGCGCACAGCGGCACAAGAACATATTGGTAAAGCATGAGCAAGTCATGCACTCAAACAGAGCCGTTCGCCGTGAGCTTGTCGAAAGGCAGGTGGGTAAGCAGCCTAATTGAAGCCAAAAGCATCACGCAGGTTTCGGCTACCTGCTTGAACCGGCTCAGCCCAAACAGGTTTCCTCATAGTCTTCATCACAAGCGTTACCCAGCATCAAGGTTCTACAAATAACTAGGAATTACCATGATTAGTACCACTGAAATTTTAGCTGCGCGCATCCTGATCGTTGACGATCAGGAATCGAATGTTCTGCTTCTCGAAAGCCTTCTGAGCAGTGCAAGCTACACTGATGTGCACAGCACCATGAACCCGCAAGAGGTGTGTGCCTTGCACCGTAAAAACGCCTTTGATTTGATTTTGCTGGATTTGCAAATGCCGCTAATGGATGGCTTTCAAGTGCTGGCGGGGTTGAAAACCAACGTCAGCGACCCTTACGTGCCGGTGATTGTGCTGACCGCGCAGCCCGGGCATAAACTGCAGGCGCTGCAATCGGGCGCAAAAGATTTCATCAGTAAACCCTTTGATTTAGTTGAAGTAAAAACTCGTATCCACAATATGCTGGAAGTGCGTTTGCTGTATCGAAAATTGGAGCGTTACGCCTTGGAGCTTGAAAAAACCGTCGCGGAGCGCACGGCTGAATTACGCGAAAGCGAAGCGCGCTATCGCAGCCTGACGGAGTTGGCGTCTGATTGGTATTGGGAACAAGACGATAGCGGTAATTTCACCAAAGTGTCCGGGCCAGCGTTGGAAATGTTGGGAATTCAAGTCGGGGCTCTCGATGAAAGCCCGGCAAATATCAGCAGTACCGCGGTCGGCTGGAATGAAGCCGAGCGTGAAGTGCTGCGTGAACGTGTGCAGGCGCGCGCGCCGTTTTTAGATTTCATCTTTAGCCGTGTCAACACCGATGGCACGCAGCAGCAGTTTCGCGTCAGCGGCGAGCCGATGTTTGATGGCAGCTGCCGCTATGTAGGCTATCGCGGGATTGGCGTTGAGATCACCGCACATGCGCAGCATTAGCCCGAGGAAAAGCGATGCGATTAACTAACTCACCGCTCGAAAACCGTTTACTTGAGGCTTTGCCTAGCGCTGAATTTGAGCAACTCCTGCCGTGCCTAGAGCAAGTGACGTTGCCCATAGGAAAAATGCTGTATGAGCCCGGCGAGCAACTCAGCCACGCGTACTTCCCAACCACTTCGATTATTTCACTACACTACGTGGTTGAGTCTGGCGCATCCGCCGAGTCCGCCGGTGTGGGCAATGAAGGCATGGTGGGCGTCAGTCTGTTCATGGGTGGCAACACCACTACCAGCTCGGCCGTGGTGCAAACTGCAGGCCACGCCTACAGGCTGGAGCGGCGGCGCTTAAAGGAAGAATTCGAGCACGGTGGTGCTTTGCAAAAATTGCTGTTGCGCTACACCCAAGCATTAATGACGCAAATGTCGCAAACCGCCGTCTGTAATCGCCACCATGTCGTCGAACAACAGCTCTGTCGCTGGTTGTTGCTGACCTTGGATCGTCTGGTACCTAACGATAGTGTGGGGGCCGCTACCTTAGGCGCGCAGCCGCCGCTGACCGAATTGGTGATCACTCAAGAGTTGATTGCCAACATGCTGGGCGTACGTCGCGAAGGCATCACCGAAGCCGCCGGGCGTTTGCAAACAGCCGGCATTATTCGCTACCGCCGCGGCCATATCGCGGTGCTGCAGCGTGCTGGTTTAGAGCAACGTGTGTGCGAATGCTACAGCGTAGTAAAAAAAGAAATTGCTAGGTTATTAACCGATGTGGGTGGTCAAAGTCGGCGTGGCGGGTAAATAAAATTTGCCGCACCCAGCCCCAACGGGGCGTAATGTCATAGCCCAGGGCAGCGCCCTGGGCTAGAACGAGTAGGAAAATTAGAGCGCTGTAAGGCGAAATTGAGCACGTTTTGCCTCTTTGGGGCAGCGCCGCCAAACCAAAAAAACAATTAGTTAAGCGTGTTACCGCACTGAAGCACTCGAAATTTTCGCTGATCATCCTCCCACGCTAATCCATAGCGATTCACCACCACGGGAGCCAACATCATGCTTGAAACCATCGCTGTACTGTTACTTATCCTCTGGGCACTAGGGCTCGTAACGTCCTACACCATGGGTGGACTTATCCACATCTTATTGGTCGTTGCCGTTGTCGTTATTTTGGTGCGCGTGATCCAAGGCAGACGCGTCATTTAACTGCCAACTCGCACTGAACTGAATCGCGAAATCTGCAATTGCTGAAATTTTTTCAAATAAAAACGCATCCCGCCCACGAAAAATTTTTCAAAAATTTTCCAACACAACCCAACAATTCATCGGAGTTCAAAATGAAAACTGCAACCCAAAAAATTATTAGCACCCTTTTAATAGCTGCGTTTGTAGCCAGCATCAGCGCATGCCATACCGTCAAGGGCGTCGGTGAAGACACCAAACGCGCTGGTGAAATAATTCAAAAAGAAGCTGATCAGCACATCGATAAAAAGTAAGTCGTTCTAAAATTAAAAAACCTTTTTCATCCCTTGTCTTAAGGAAACTCTCATGATTTATCGTCCTATATTAATTGCTGCGTTCTCTACTTTTGCATTGACTGCATGCCAAGAAACTCCTTCCGAAACCGCTAAAGACGTTTCCGAAGCCCGCCAAGAAGCAAGTCAAGATAGTCAACAAGCGCGCCAAGATGCGAGCGAAGATCGCGCCCAGGCGCAAGTGAAAGTTGCCGACGCGCAGCAAGAGCTTTCTTCAACAGACGCCAATGCAGTGAAGAAGTTGACTGCTGCGGAATCAGACGCGCTAATGGTAGCGGCAAAAAGCAAATACGACGTTGCGATGACGGAAGCGCAAGGCCGTTATAACGTCGCAAACCAGAAGTGTGACGCCCTTAAGGGTGTTGGCGAAGATGCATGTCGCAGCACCATCAAAGCGACTTTAGAAGCGGATGAAGCGGCCATTACCGCCACCCGCGATGCCGAAATTGTGAGCGCGACTTACCACGAATAGCCGATCTGCATTTACAGCACATTTGCATGAAATCGTTTTTGCCGAGCCCCGAGGTCGCCGTCGCATCCACTCCAGATTTAGGGCGGCCTGGATGCGCGCCTCGGGGCTCAACTTGTTTTGACCACAGTAAATTTTTGAATTACCCACTTGCCGTCTCTGCTGGTTAGCTTGCTACCGACCTGCGAGGGGTCGGCCATCAACTGAAAGAGTCGACCATGATTACTACCGGTATAAACAGAACCAATTTAGATGGCGGCGTCATTGATGTCGCTTTGCCAATTCAAGAACGACCAACCAGCGCGGTTTCCTGGGGTGCAATTCTTGCAGGTGCAGCAGGTGCCGCGGCAATTTCGCTGATTTTGCTGATTCTTGGCACTGGCCTGGGGCTGTCGTCGGTGTCACCATGGGTGCAAACCGGCATTAGCGCGAAGTCGTTAGGCGTATCAACTATTGTTTGGATCACATTCACCCAGCTTGCCGCCGCAGGTTTGGGCGGCTACTTAGCCGGGCGTTTGCGTACCAGATGGCTGTCGGTGCCCGCTGATGAAGTGCACTTTCGCGATACCGCGCATGGCTTTCTGGCTTGGTCCGTAGCCACGCTTTTCACCGCAGCCTTGTTGACCTCAACGATTTCCGCATTGCTAGGAAGCACCGCAGATGGCGCGATTGCGGTAATGAATTCGCCGCATTCCGGTATGGCCAAAACTGGCATGCAACAAATGGAGCGCACCGCGATGCGTTACCAGATGGACAAGTTATTTCGCATATCTGCCGTTGGCAACCCAAATCCGGCAGTAGAGCCAATTTCGCAAGATTTCTCCGACGAAGGCGCGCAAATGCCGCGCCAAAACAGGAGGCACTTAGATCAAAATGCCTATGCAGAAGTCAGCAGAATTTTTGTTACTGCGTTAATGCGCGATGCTAACAAAACTTTGCCCGCCGATGATTTGAGCTACGTGACCAACTTGGTTGAACAACGTACTGGACTCAGTCAAGTCGAAGCTGAAAATCGCGTACGTAACAGCTACAGCCTAGCGCAATCGCGTGCTGAAGAACTTAAAACGTCGGCGAAGACACTGGCAGACCAAGCTCGCAAAGCCGCCGCACACGCATCGCTCTGGTTGTTTATTTCTTTGCTGATCGGGGCATTTGTCGCAAGTCTTGCCGCAACGATCGGCGCAAAACACCGCGACGACTAATTTTCAATAGTTTCATTACGATCCTAAAAAAGCGTTTCAATTTGCTCTAACACCCGTCAATCATGCTTTAGGAGTTTCACCATGCGCTCAATTCTTCTGTTCTTTCTGGGAATTCCCATTCCCATCATCATTCTAATAGCAATTTTCGTGCGCTGATTAGCGCAATCTAACATCCCGGAGTGGTTCGATGAAAACTGAAAATCAAAGCGGCGCAGAGAGAATTCAGCTGTGCCAATTAATAGAACATATGCACCTTGCCATGCTTACGAGCGTCAATGAGGAAGGCATGTTGGTAAGTCGCCCAATGGCGCCATTAGAAATGGCCAGCGATGGCTCCATTTGGTTTTTTACAGATCTGCAAACTGCCAAAGTAAAACAGTTAAAAGTGATCAACTTGAGCTTTACCGATGCAGATCGCGGCACTTACGTTTCTATTTCTGGGCATGGCGAAATTCATACCGATCACGCGCGCATGAAACGTCTTTGGACGCCTGCAGCGAAGCCTTGGTTTCCCGACGGGCCAGATTCGCCGAATTTGTGCCTGATCAAAGTCGTGCCTGAAGTCGCGGAATATTGGGATGCCCCGCACAGCAAGATGGTGCGCATGTTTGCCATGGCGGCCTCTGTTATTACCGGCAAGCCGATTGGCGTGGGGGATCACGATGTTTTGACTCGATTGTCCACAAACGCTAGTCACTCGGTGATTTAGCGCTCGCAGTTAAGATGCACAGTATTGAGCATTAACTTGAAAAGATCAGTATCGCAATCAAATATTTCTGGAGTGGTAATTTATGAGTGACGAAATGAACTTAAGCGGCGCGGGTGCCAACACATCCGCAACCACCGCGCTGAGTGACTCGCAGTTAAGTGACGTAGCAACCCTGCGCAAACAAGCCCGCACGGATGTTGAGCAGGGCGCGGTCACTGCGGGTTACACCGCAGACCGGGAAACGGTACTCAGATTATTAAATGAATCTCTTGCCACCGAGTTGGTCTGCGTGTTGCGTTACCGACGCCACCATTTTATGGCGACGGGCATTCATTCGAAAGCGGTTGCAGACGAGTTTCTTGAGCATTCCAATGAGGAATTAGGCCATGCCGATGCGATTGCGAAACGCATCGTGCAGCTGGGCGGGGAGCCAAATTTCGCCCCGGATGAACTTACTCAACGTTCTCACGCTGAATATGTTGAGTGCGATACGTTATCGGAAATGATCAAAGAAAATGTGATCGCGGAACGCATCGCCATTGATAGCTACCGCCAGTTTATTCGCTATTTGGGCTTTGATGACCCAACCACCAGCCAGTTGCTCAAGAAGATACTCGCCGTGGAAGAAGAGCACGCGGATGAACTGGCTGATTTTCTGATCAGCATGCATAAGTAGCGTTCAAGTTCGGCGTTATCACCATTGTTATTTTCTTGGCATTAGTAAACTGCCTAACTATGCGGGAGTGCAGTTAGGCAATTAATAAGGTTTTGCGCCACCATTATCGCAGTAGGAGTTTTTTAGCAGTTGAGCAAGGTGGGTCAGGCGGGCAGCGGAAACACCGACTACTGCCCGGACTTTACTTTTAGAACTGCTCCCAGCCATTTGCAAAGATTAGATTGGCCGTGGTGCCGATCAAAGATCATTAAGCACAGCGGCGTCAAACTCAGCTACCCAAGGCACTCAGATCACGCCGACTGAAGTCACTCTGCGGCGCTGCTGAGGCGAAATATTTCAAGCCCTTTTGGTCAGCGCATGGCGAAAACAATGGCAAATTGCGGGCTTCGATAAACCGAAACGTTAGTCAACACCAGCGCCACCAAAAAACCATACGTCTTTTTGACGGCAGCGGTGGCAATACTCCCTCAACAGTTCAGCGGCGCAGTTTTTACAAGACGTCGGCAAAGTCCTAGGCCTGTTTTTGGTGCGTCATTATGCCTCGGCAACATTGCTGAGTACGATGGACAGTGAATGGTGCGCGCGCGATACATTTTTTGTACTTGCATATTATGCAAATACTGTGCATAAAATCGCAACATGACTTCGCTATTGCCCACCTACACACCCTTTCCTTTCACGCTTTCGCACGGCGTGAGGGATCAAGTGTTCGCCACCGACGGGCGGGCATTTTGGGATTTTTACGGCGGCCACTGCGTGGCCAGCACCGGGCATAGCCATCCTCAGGTGGTTGCCGCGATTCATTTGCAGGCAAAAAGCCTGCTTTTTTACTCAACCGCTGGCGAATTGCCGCTGCGCGAAAATGCGGCAGCGGCGTTAATCGAATTTGCTGCGGGCAGCGGGATGCAGCGCGTTTTCTTCTGTAACTCCGGTGCCGAAGCGAATGAAAATGCGTTGAAGCTGGCGCATAAGATTACTGGAAGACCAGTCATTATGATGCTCAAGGGCGGCTGGCATGGGCGCAGCTTGGCGTGTTTGGCCGCTACTGACGATGTAAAAATTACTCAGCCTTATCGGGATTGGTTGCCGCCATCGCGCGCCATCGCGTTGAATGATTTCCAGGCCCTCGCCGCCGCCGATTTTTCTGACGTCTGCGCGGTAATCGTCGAGCCCATTCAAAGTTTGTCCGGCATTTGCAGCGCCAGCGAAGCTTATTTGCAGGCCTTACGCGTGAAAACCGCGGCAGCCGGAAGCTTGCTAATCTTCGATGAAATTCAAACCGGCGTTGGGCGTTTGGGCGCCGCGTTTGCGGCGAATTTATTTGGCGTGCAGCCCGATATTATTACCTCCGCCAAAGGCTTAGCCTCGGGCGTGCCGATTGGTGCGGTGCTGATGCAAGAGTGTATCGCCGCGAAAATTGCGCCCGGCGATATGGGTTCAACGTTTGGCGGCGGGCCACTGGCTTGCGCGGCACTTTTAGCGACGCTAGCAGTGATAGAGCAAGAAGCATTGACCAACAATGCGCGCGCTGCGGGTCAAGCGATTTGCGCAGGACTTGCGGCCATGGGCATCAAAACGCGCGGTACGGGTCTGCTGCTGGGGCTTGAGCACGAACACGCGGCGGCGCTGAAAAAGCATTTGTTTGACGATGGCATCTTAGTCGGCGGCTCAAATAACGCCAAGGTATTACGATTAATGCCGCCGCTTAACCTAAGCTCAGCTGCAATCGCAGCATTCATCGAATCCGTGCAGCGTTTTTAAAACCTCGTCTAGGCAAAAATCTTTATGAAACCAATTTTTTTATGAAACATTTTACCCATTTTCGTGATCTAACCCCCACAATTGCCAGCGATATCATCACGCGCGCCCGCGTGCTGAAAGGCGGCGTGCGCTCGAACGCGTTGGCCGATAAATTGCTCGGTTTGCTGTTCATGGACCCAAGCCTGCGCACCCGCACCTCCTTTGACGCGGCGGCAACTAAATTAGGCGGGCAAGCCATACCGTTAGATGTTGGACAGGGCGTTTGGGGCTTAGAATTTCTCGACAATGTGCCGATGAATGGCGACAAGCCTGAGCACGTACGCGAGGCTGCTGGGGTGTTGAGCCAATACGTTGACATCCTAGGCGTACGCGCATTTTCGCACGGCGAAGGCTTGGCCAGTGACGAAGCGGATCGCGTCATCGGCGCGTTTCGCAAGCACGCTACGGTGCCGGTCATAAGCTTAGAAAGTGCGCGTGAACACCCATGCCAAGGCTTGGCGGATTTAATGACGATGCAAGAAGAGTTTGGCGATTTGAGCCAAGTCAATATCGCGCTGAGCTGGG
>JAYTAO010000172.1:0-11161 GCA_043737435.1 Rhodanobacteraceae bacterium
GTCGATTTCCCCTTGAACGACGTTTGCGCCCTGCCCCGTTCTCTACGTATCCAGGCGAGCTTTTCCGCAATTTTGATTTCCAAACCGCGCGCGACTGGATGGTAGAACTGGGTGGCTTCAAAACCCTCGGGAAAACCGAATTGACTGAGGGCAATGCCATCAGGGGCATCGTGGTCATATTGGTAATGCGCGCCGAAGCCTAAATTTTTCATCAGCTTGGTCGGGGCGTTGCGCAAATGATTTGGCACCTCCAAAGTGCCGTGCGCGGCGACAAACGCTTTGGCGGCCTTAAACGCGATGTAGCTAGCGTTGCTTTTTGGCGCACAGGCTAAATACAGCACCAATTGCGCCAGCGCCAACTCGCCTTCGGGCGCGCCTAGGCGTTCCAAGCTTTGCCAGGCGGATAGTGCCAAATCCAATGCACGCGGGTCGGCGTTGCCTACATCTTCGCTGGCCACGCGCGTCAAGCGGCGTGCGAGATATTCCGGGTCAACGCCACCGTCCAACATGCGCACCAGCCAATACAGCGCCGCATCGGGGTTGGAGCTGCGTATGGTTTTGTGCAATGCCGAAACCTGGTCGAAATGCAGATCGCCGCCTTTATCAAAGCGTCTATAACCATCGCCAGCGGCCGCCTCAACGTGGTCACTTGAGATCACGGCAAGCCCGGCAATTTCCGCGGTGACTTCCAAAAGAATCAGCGCACGTCGGGCGTCACCGTCGCTTAATTCACTAATGCGTTTGAGCGCATTAGCGTCGGCCGTTTTGCCGCCTAAGCCACGCTCAACATCCGCCAGCGCGCGTTCTAGCAGCGCAGTAATCGCTTGCGGCTCCACCGCTTTCAAAACATGTACGCGCGCCCGTGAAAGCAGCGCGCCATTGACCGCGAAGCTCGGGTTTTCGGTGGTGGCACCGATCAGCACAATCGTGCCGTCTTCCACGTGCGGCAACAGCGCATCCTGTTGCGCCTTGTTAAAGCGGTGAATTTCATCGACAAAAAGCACGGTTTGCCGTTTCAAATCGCGATTGCTTTTCGCCAACGCCACCGCTTGCCGCAATTCCGCAACGCCCGCCAGCACCGCCGAGAGCGGCGCAAATTCGGCCTCGCAGGTTTGCGCCACCAAACGCGCCAAGGTGGTTTTGCCGCAGCCGGGCGGGCCCCACAAAATCATAGAATACGGCCGTTTTGCCGCCAGCGCGCGCATCAAGGCGCTATCCGGGCTAGTCAGATGCGGTTGACCTAGAATTTCGGCGATTTCACGCGGGCGCATGCGCTCGGCAAGCGGTCGGTAGTCATTGGAGTCAGCCATTACCAGTCATTACCTTCGCCAAAGCATTTACCAGCGCATCAATTTGCACGCGCCTGTGGTTCGCACGCAGGCTCACGCGCAGGCGCGCAGAACCTTTAGGCACGGTCGGTGGCCGCACGGCGGGAACGTAAAAGCCTAACTGCATCAACTCGGCACTGATCGCCATCACATCGTTTTCGCTGCAGACAATCGGTTGAATCGCCGTTTCGGACGCGCCAATAACTAGTCCCGCAGCGCTTGCCTTTGACCGAAACCGCGCGATATTTTCCTGCAACCGTGAACGCAAGGCATCACCGCAGCGTGCCAATTCTACCGCTTGGCAGCTTGCCGCTGCCAATGCGGGCGGCATTGCCGTGGTGTAAATCCATGGACGGGAAAAATTGATAATCGCATCAATGACTTGTGTTGAGCCCAAGATCGCGGCCCCGGCGCTGGCTAGAGCTTTACCAAACGTCAGCATCAACACCGGGCAGCTTTGCGTGTCCAAGCCAGCAGCACGCGCCAATCCGGCACCGTGCGGGCCTAGCACGCCGATCGCGTGCGCTTCATCAAGCATTAGTGCGGCACCATTTTGATGCGCCAAATCACTGAGCGCGCCAAGCTCCGCCTGATCACCATCCATGCTAAACACGGATTCCGTGACCAGCCAGCGCACGCCACTTGTTGTTGATGTACGAAATAAATCTGCCGCCGAAGCCAAATCATTATGGGCAAAGCGCCGCAGCTTGGCACCGGCATAACGCGCGCCATCTAACAAGCAAGCGTGTGCCAAGCGATCTGCCAAAACCAAATCGTCCCGTTGGGCCAACGCGCCAAACGCGCCCAAGGCGGCTTGAAAGCCCGAACTAAACAGCGCCGCTGCAGGCCGCCCAGTCCAATCACACAGGGCATTTTCTAAGCGCACATGTTCTGGATGGTGCCCTCCCAATAAATGCGAAGCGCCCGCCCCCAGCCCATAAAGTGCGGCGGCACGGGCAAATTCTGCGTTGATAAAGCGATTGGAACGCAAGCCCAGATAATCATTGCTGGAAAAATCGAGCGCTCGTTGCCCTAAGCGGCTGACGTGGCCATCAGGTTCCGGCACACAGGGCACCAGCGTGCGTGTTAGCCCAAGCTCGGCGCGTTGGTTAAGCCGCAGTTTGAGTCGTGCTTGCAGTGCCGAGCCAGTCATTTTAAGCCAGCGATGGCGGCCATGCGATCAGTAATCAGCCCGGCGATGGCTTCGGGTACATCGTGGCCTAATCCTGGAATGATCTCGAATTTCGCACCGGCAATGCGTTTCGCCAAATCCTTGCCATGCGCAATAGGCACCATCTTATCAGCCACACCGTGCAAAATTTGCGCCGGCAGTTGCAATTTAGACAACAAGCGCCAGCGTTGACTATCGGCCATAATCGCCGCCAACTGCCGCACCGCACCGCTACCGGCGATACTGCGATTGACCTGCTCCAGGGCACGCGCGCGACGGAACTCGGGCTCAATCCGATATCCGGGGCTGCCGATTTCATCAAATAAGCGCAACAAATAATCCACCGCCGCCTCGCGCTCTAGCATGCCTGCCGGGGGCTTAGCGGCAAAAATTTTTAACACCGACCAATTTGGCGGGGGTAACAGGGGATAGCCGCTCGAGGTCATCATTAGCGTCAAACTCAATACGCGCTTCGGGTGCTCAAGCGCCAAGCGTTGCGCAATCATGCCGCCCATCGAAACGCCCAGCACATGCGCGCTTTTAATTTTCAGCAAGTCCAGCAGCGCAAGCGTGTCATTCGCCATATCACTCAAGGTATACGGCGGCGGCGCACCAATGCCAATCAAGCGCCGCAGCATCACGCGCGCCAATTTTGGCGTGCCTAGATGCTCTAAACGTGTGGATAAACCGATATCGCGGTTGTCAAAAGTAACCACATAAAAACCGCGCGCCACCAGGGCCTCAATCCAAGCCATTGGCCAGGCTGTGCGCTGCGTTGCTAAACCCATAATCAACAATAGCGGCACGCCGGTTTTGGCACCAAAGCAGGCGTAGTCTAGGGTGATTTTGAACTCGGATGAGCCTTGCAAGGCGGTACTTCCTGATCCTTTGCTTTTGTCAGGCTTCACGCGTGAAACTCATTAATTACCTCAATTAAGCCAACGATATTGCTATTGGGCTCCGGCAGGTCATTTGCCGGAATCCACCATTGAGTATGTCCAGAACCGCCCACAGTTTCTGTACGGTATCGCGCCATAAACGGCGCGCGAACCCGAAAGCGAGTGACATAGCCGCTGCCGCTGGCTTTTACATTCCAATCTTGCGCAATTTGAGCCGCGTAAGCTTCATTTTTAGCAGGATAAAAAATGGGTTGGCCGGGCAATCGCGGCGGCCAGGCTTTAAAACCACTTTCACGCACTAATTCGAGCTCGTTAGGCCCAGTTGGTCTATACAAAGTGACGGTTTCTTCGCTCATTTGGTGACCAACGGAAATGTGAAAACAAGATTTTTGTGGGAAGCGAAATAACTAACCATCCGAAACAGTGGCTTTTGGTGCTTGCTTTTAGTTTCGCTGCTAGATCAAGCCGCCCGCTTCATCAACAGCGCCAAAAGCTGCGCCAATTTATCGCGCATTTCCCGACGATCCATAATCATGTCAATGTGGCCGTGTTCCAGAAGAAATTCGCTGCGTTGAAAGCCAGCGGGCAGGGTTTCGCGCACGGTTTGTTCGATGACGCGCGGGCCAGCAAAGCCGATGAGGGCGTTGGGCTCGGCGATATTCAAATCCCCGAGCATCGCCAAACTGGCGGAAACGCCGCCCGTGGTTGGGTGCGTCATGACCGAAATATACGGCAAGCCGTTTTTTTGCAGGCGCGCTAAAACGGCTGACGTCTTGGCCATTTGCATCAGCGAAAACAAACCTTCTTGCATGCGCGCGCCACCAGTGGCGGAAAAACACACCAGTGGACAGCGCGCCGCCAAGGCCGCTTCCCCAGCCAGCGCGAAACGCTCGCCTACCACCGAACCCATGGATCCGCCCATAAAAGCAAACTCGAAAGCGCAAGCCACCAAAGGCTGTGCCTTAAGCAAGCCTTTAATCGCAATGAGAGCGTCTTTCTCGCCGGTCGCGCGCTGACTGGCGACGATCCGATCTTTATATTTTTTGCTGTCTTTGAAACCTAGCGCGTCCGTTGGCGACAGATTTGCGCCCATCTCGAGCAAATCGCCCGCGTCAAAAAGCTGCTGCAAACGCACCCTTGCCGGGATCGACAAATGGTGCGCGCAGTTGTTGCAGACAAATAGATTGCGCTCCAACTCCGGTCTATACAGCGCAGCTGCACAATTTGGGCATTGTTCCCACACGCCTTCCGGCACATTTTTCTTGGCCCCACCTTCGGTACGGATCCGGGAGGGCATTAATTTGGATAACCAGCTCATGCGCGGACGGTAGCTGCTTTTTGCTTATATGTCATGCCCAGACCAATGAATCACAGAAATACTTGTCAGCGTCTGCTTAGGCAGGTAATGATGCACGTCGTTCACCGCAGCAGACTTTCAATCGGCATTCCATCGGCAGCCCACTTTGACTACTAAAGCCCAGGCCATCGGCCAAACTAGCTTACGGTTTCTACAGCTTGACGTTTTTACCCAGAGAGTCGGTGGCGGTAATCCGCTTGGCGTCGTTTTCGGTGCCAACACTTGGTCAGCCGGCCAAATGCAGGCGTTTGCACGTTGGACTAATCTGGTGGAAACCACATTTGTACTGCCGCCCAGCGTAGCGGGTGCTTCTTATCAGCTGCGGATCTTTAGCCCGAGCAAAGAAATTCCTTTCGCGGGCCATCCAACCATCGGCAGCGCGCACGCGGTTTTGGAAACGGGATTTTCCGGGCTTAACAGCCGTGGCGAGTTGGTGCAGCAATGCGCCGCCGGGCTGCTCAACATCCGCGCTGACTATGTCAACGGCATGCGCGAACTCTATGTTGCGGCACCCGGCGCGAAAGTGCTCAAGACTGGAATTGACGCGCACCCAACGCTTAGCAATATTTTAAGCAGCGTACACTTAGGCATTTTGCCGCCCGCATTTGTTGATGGCGGCCGACGCTGGTGGCTCAGTGAGCTTGCCTCGGAGGTCGAGCTGCGCGCTTGGAAACCTGACCACGCCAGTATTGGCGTATTGGCGAAGTCCACGGAAAGCATGGGCCTTTGCGCCTTTGCCCGCAGTGATGCAAATCCCGACTACAAACTCGTCGTACGCGCTTTTCCCGCCGGGGTCGGTATTATCGAAGATCCTGCCAGTGGCGCGGCAAACGGCCTATTAGCCGCATTTATTCAGACGATGGAGCCCAATGGCGAGCTGAGTGCGGGTTATGACGTCAGCCAAGGCCGCGAAATCGGCCACGATGCCACGCTTAAAATTCGCTTTGAGAAGACGACCGATCCTGCAGTAGTGTGGGTGGGCGGGCAAACCCACACGGTTATTGATGGGCGTTTGTGGTGGCCGGTTTAACTTCAGGAAGTTACTGCCTATTGCCAAGCCTCGAAGCGCGCTTCCAGAGTTTCCAGGCGCTGTTTTAGCTCAGCGATTTCTGCATGCAATACCGAAATATCCGCATTGTTGATGCGTTCCACACTACTGCGCTCGGGGGCAAATTCGCGGCCTGAGGTGGCAGCAGCCTGCTTAAGTGCGGCTTCTTTTTCGCCTAAAAGATGCACATAACGTTCCTCTCGCTGACCCGGCGCGCGCTCAAGTTTCAGTACCAAAGCGCGCTCCGCCAATCGATCCAGCACATCTTCTAAATGCCCGAGCGTCTCAAAAGCATGCAGGCGTTGACCGTTTTGGCGCAGCTCGCCAGTTGTTTGCGCACCGCGCAGCATCAACGTTGCCAGCACCGTCACCGCCGGTGCACGTAAATCCAAGCACGCGCCTAAGCGTTGTTCGTATTTTACCGCACCCCGATCCGGTGGAAAAACTTCTTTCGCGAGTTTTAAATCGATCAGATCCCGCAGCGCCATGCCCGCAGTGCGCTCGTCAAAATTGACTACCGGCTCACGCGAAGTTTTTTGATTGCAGCCAACTTTGGTGGCATTTAACGAAAGCGGGTATTGCTCAGGGGTGGTCAAGGACTTTTCAATCAAGGTGCCGAGCACACGCAATTCGGCGGCACTGAGCGTGCGGGATAGGCTTGGGTAGTCAGGCATGGGATTCGGGCTCTAAGGGGTTCGCTTTGATTTAAAGTGTACCCGGCGGTTCCAACTAGCACCATTGTTCAGTAAGTCCAACAACGAATTAAAGGTTGCCACGAATTTGCTCTAGATGGCTACGGCTAATTGCTACAGCTCACGCAATACCCGAAAACCAATTTTCGCGCTGCGATGGGTCGAGCTAAACGCCGCGCGACTTGCGGATCGTGATTCGTCGGGAGCACTGCCCCAGGAGCCACCGCGCACCACACGCTGGGCACATCCGGGGTTTTCCCAAGCGCTGAAATCCAGCGGTGCACGCGCGTAAGATTCGTGCCAGCAATCGGCGGTCCATTCGCTGACATTGCCAGCAATATCCATTAAACCAAACGGGTTCGGTAAGAAGCTTTGAACGGGTGCTGGCCCCCAGAATAAATCAGCGTAGCCGGGAAATCCCGCACTCCAATGGCGGCCACTGTCAGAGCTATCATTTTGTCCGGTCAAATTTTCCGCAATTATTTTAGGTGCGCCACTGCCCCACCAATAAGGAGAAGCCGTTTCCCCGCGTAAGGCGTACTCAAACTCAGCCTCGCTTGGCAAACGATAGCGCTTAGCGCTAGCGCCGCTCAACCAAAGCGCATATTCAACCGCGTCATTAAATGAAACGTGCGTGACCGGCATACTATCCGGGGCGCGTTTTCCTAAGTAATCAGATCGCCAATTGACAAGGTCCAAAACTTTCATACGGCCATTGGTTTCATCGTAAACAATCGAGCTGCCCAAGCGCTCCGCATCGGTTTCGTACGCAGTTTCAGCAATGAAATTAGCAAATTGCGCGACAGTAATTTCACTCACAGACAAGGCAAAACCCAGCGACAAACGCAACTCTCGCTGTGGCCCTTCTGCGGCGGTACGAGCAGTTTCATTTTCTGGTGAACCCATGACAAAACTGCCAATCGGTAGCACCCGCAGCTGTGGGCCAGTCGGGCTTCCACCAGCCGCTCCAGGGCTTTGGGTCTGGTGATTCAACAAATCACTGAAGATCTGCCCTCGTTCAAAACCGCCGTATAGCTGCGCATTGGTGATTTGCGAGCGCATCGAATTTACGCGCTTTTTGGGCAGAAAACGTTCAAGTTTTGCCAAAGTTTCCCCCGCCGAAGTCGAATTTCTCAAGCCCAACGCGTTTGAAAACTCCTGCAGCAAGGCCGCTTCCGCATTGGCTTGCGCAATATACAGCGCGGCTCGTTCGGCGCGGATGGCACTGCCACTTTGGGCATGTTGCTCCGCAATCAATAGCAGTTTAAAACCCTCTTGGAAGTCATATTTTTCGCCCAAGGTACGCGCGCTTAAGCACGCGTTTTGCTCTAACAGATTCACAGCTTGTACGGCGCGCAAATTTGCCGGATCCACTTTTAAGACAGATTCCAAGTTGGCAGCTGCCAAATCCAGCCGTTCACGCGACAGTGGCAAGCTTTGCAGCAGTTGTTCCGCACGCGCCAGCTTACCTTCACGCGCAATGGCATCATTGACACGGGTTTTTATTTGTCGCGCTTTGCTTGTTTGTGTGCCCTCTAGCGCAGTCAATAAGCTTGCCGAGTCGTTAAGCACGTGCTCGCCTACCCGCCCGCGTGTAGCGTCCAACAATGCGCTAAGTACCAATTCGCGGGCAGCAGCAACAGATTGTTTGGACGCCAAAGGTGCGGCAGGTGCCCGCGCGAAAAGCGAGCGCAGCTGGCGCAGTTCGTCGCGACTGAATGCACGTCGCGCCAGGAGCGTTCGACTGATCGTCGCCGCTAAAACCTCGGGTTGAAACGCGATATCCGATGCCGGGACGGCTGCGCGAGTTAACGGTTTGGCTGGTAATGGCGGCGTCATGGCCTCGAGCGCAATTTCGCTGGCAGTAATCACCTCAGTCGGCGCAACGAGCTCAAACAAAGGCTTCGAAAACACTTGCGCACTACGTTGAGTTCGATAGATGCCGACTGTCGCACTCGCGCCGATCAGCAAGAGCACGAGGATAAAATTGGTCTTCGATTGAACGGGTTTGGCCACGGGATTAATGTAGCGAATTTAGCCCGCTAGTTCCTAGAGCCATCCGAACTATTTCGCTATTTGCTGCGTTTTACCGGCCGTTGCCAATTGGCGAGGGTGAATTGCCGCGTTCTAGACAAAGTCAGAGCATCCGGCGGTGCATCTTTGCTGATCGTCGAGCCTGCGCCAATCGTCGCGTTAGCGCCGATTTTGACCGGTGCTACTAGCGCGCTGTTCGAGCCGATAAACGCGCCATCGCAAATTTGCGTGATCGACTTATTGACGCCGTCGTAATTGCAAGTGATGGTGCCAGCACCAATATTCACGTGGGCACCGATATCCGCGTCGCCCAGATAACTCAGGTGATTCGCCTTACTGGCGCGGCCTAACTTCGCTTTTTTCGTTTCAACAAAATTTCCAATATGCGCACCCTCAGCCAATTCTGTACCGGGGCGCAGCCGCGCAAATGGCCCAATCCGACAGGCGCCGGTTGTGCGTACCCCGTCTAAATCACAGTGTCCTAAAACTTCGGTGCCTGCCGCCAAATCGCAGTCCCGAATACGGCAAAAGGGCCCGATTTTGACGTCATCCTCAAATCGAATATGGCCTTCTAAGATGACATTGACGTCCAGCTCAACGTCGCGTCCAAGTTCAATGCTGCTGCAACGCACGTCGACCCGCGCCGGATCACTCACCCGCAGACCAAAGCTTTTGCAAAGCTTAGCTAGCCTGCGGTTTTGCAAATATCGCTCAAGCTGGGCCAATTCCCACGCATCGTTGGCGCCAAAGCCCTCGAATGCATCGGCGGTATACACCGCCTTCGCCGCAAGCGCTTCGCTCGCGGCAAACTCAAAAATCTGCGTCAAATAATATTCGCGCTGCTGATTATTCTGCGTCAAGCGCTGTAGCCAGCCGCGCAATTGCCCACTATCAGCGACTAAAACGCCGGTATTGACGGTTTGGATCCCCAGCTGATCAGCGCTGGCATCCTTAGCTTCAACGATTTCGAGCACGTGATCATTGGCATCCAAAACCACACGCCCAAGGCCAGCTGCGGCTGGGACATGACTAACCAACACCGCTAGACCACTTTGCAACAGTAGCCTTGCTAATGTTTCCGGCAACAAAGCTGGAGAGTCACCGTAGAGCACCATTACGCGTGTATTGTCTGGAATGTTCGGCATGACGCGCCGCACCGCATCACCCGTGCCCGCTTGCACGTCTTGTGCTACCCAATGAATCGCCGAGTACCGCGCTTCAGCAAAATCGGCGCGTACTTGTTCGCCTAAATGACCATAAACGACGTGGATTTTAGCGGGATTTAATGTCTCAGCGGCGGCCAAGACATGCGCTAGCATCGACTTCCCGGCCAATTTTTGGAGGACTTTGGCTCGCGCGCTTTTCATGCGCGACCCGCCGCCTGCTGCCAACACCACAATATGCAGAGCTAAGTTCATATGGGACTAATCAATCATTGCCGCAATAATTCTTCGATACGCATTCCACGGTCTACTGAATCGTCATATTTGAAATGCAGTGCTGGCATTTGCCGTAAAGCCAGGGTTTTCGCTAAAAAATGTCGGTAGCCTTTTGATTGTGCATTCAATGCGACTATTCCCATCGCACTCTCTTCTGGTTTGAGTGCGGTCACGAATACCGTTGCGTGCGCTAAATCGCGCGAAATTTCGACGTCCGAAACGCTCATTTCCGGAACCAAGCCGTCACGTACATCTTGATGTACTAGCGTTGCCACTTCGCGACGCAGCAATGCTGCGACGCGATCGGAGCGATTAAATGATGCTCTGGCCACAGTTTTATTCCTTTTATTCTTAAATTTTTCGACGCTGAGTGTACTAAAGCGGGCATGTACCGAATTCATTGCGCTTTACACTTTTTGAAATGCCTGCATCTAGTCGTCTGCCAAAACTAATCAACAATGCTGGGCGTCGGTAGCCACTTTTGCTTATACACTGGTCTTTGAACTGCGCCGCAGCTGTGCATAATACGCCTTGGGCTTTCCGGGGGAAGGCGAAAACGTTTTATGGAAATGTCAAACAGTCAAAATATCGGCGGTCACACTGCGGGCTCCCCAAAGCTGGGGCGTCGCGCTCGACGAATGCCCACGGACAGCGCGATTCTTATGTGTCGCGGCGACGAGTCCTGGACTACGGAACTACAAGATATATCCGCGACAGGATTGCTTGCGCGCAGGCCTAGTGACTGGGTTGGCGAACGCGGCGATCATTTTGTGCTAGATCTGTTGCTGGGTGAAACGCTGAATATTCACCTTGAAGCCCGCGTTATGCGCATAGATGAAGAGGAGTTGGGGTTTGCCTTCTCGCGTATTCCGCCCGAAAAAGAAGCGGCGCTATGGAATTTATTGGGGGGCTACGCTGACTCCTTGGAACTCTGGCGTGACGAAGATTCCAGATGAGCGGGCGTTTAGCTCAATGCAGGTCACTGGACCGACGGATAGACAGCTAGTACTCAAATCAACGCGTTAGTCAGCTTCAAACCCGCCGCTCGCGAAACGGTCTAAGGATTCCCGGCTGCTGGAAGCAATGGTGCCTTCGAATGAACCTGCAGGGCCAAAACGATCACTACCTTGAGCCTGATTCAGCGCAACAGCAACAGCCTCGCTAGGCTGCAGATTTACTTTCGAAAAACTAAA
>JAYTAO010000173.1:0-4577 GCA_043737435.1 Rhodanobacteraceae bacterium
CGAAAAACCTGTGTGGCGCCGGGGTGATGTTTTACCTGCTGCTGGCGCTGCGCGCCAAGCTTCGGGCGGTTGAATATTTTAACGCTGCGCCGTTCAATGGTGTGGAGCCGAATTTATCGACGTTAATCGACTTGGTCGCCCTGGCGACGGTCGCCGATTTGGTGCCACTGGATCGCAATAACCGAATTTTGGTCGAGCAAGGTTTGCGCCGTTTGCGCGCGGGTGCTGGAACCATGGGGCTGCGCGCGCTGCTGGCAACGAGTGGCACTGACACCGCTGCCGTATGCGCGCAGGATTTCGGTTTTAGGCTGGGGCCGCGTATCAATGCGGCCGGACGCTTGGACGACATGTCGATTGGCATCGAGTGCTTGCTCAGCGACGAGCCTGCGCGTGCACGGCAGTTGGCCGAACAACTTGGTGCGCTCAACACCGAGCGGCGCGAGTTGCAGGCGCAAATGCAGCACGAAGCCTTTGCCGCACTGGAAAAACTATCAATATCGCCGGACAAAAAAGGTCAGTTACCCTCAGTAATCATTGTCGCGGATCTTGAATGGCATCAAGGCGTGGTTGGCTTAGTCGCCAGCAAATTGGCGGATCGCTTTCACCGCCCTGCGGTGGCCTTTGCACCGGCAGCGGATGGCTGGCGTGGCTCGGCGCGCTCAATTTCAGGATTTCACTTACGCGATGCTTTGGCGCTAGTGGACGCGCAAAACCCGGGTTTGATGCAGCGTTTTGGCGGCCACGCGATGGCCGCAGGCATGACGGTTAGCACCGATAAGCTTGAGGCATTTCAGCAGATTGCGCCGAACGTGTTTGCGGCCGTATTGTTGCCGGAATTGCTGCGCGAGGTAATTTACACCGACGGCGATTTACACCCGGCTGAGTTTGATGTCGAATTAGCGCAGGCGATTCGCTTCGGTGGCCCTTGGGGCCAAGCCTTTCCCGAGCCAGCGTTTACTATTGATGCCCAAATTTTGGACGTGCAAACGCTCTCCGGCGGGCATTTGCGCTGCAAAGTGCGCTGGGGCGGCGCGCCGACGCTCATTAGTGCGGTCTGGTTTAGTCCAGATCGCAGCAAGGAGTCGGTACCGGAGCGCGCCCGGCTTTTAGTGCAGGTGGCGATTGACGAGTTTCGCGGCTTGGCCAGTGCACGCTTACTGATTCGGCGCTTGTTGGATTGACGCCTTAAAACAGACTCTCATCAATCGCCATCAAACTTGCCGCACCGGCGCGCGCCGCTTGCAAGTGATACGCGGTTTCGGGCAACAGACGCTGAAAATAAAAGCGCGCGGTGTGCAATTTGCCCGCGTAGAAAGCATCACCAGAATCGGCCTTGTCCAACGCAATTCTGGCCATGCGCGCCCACAGGTAGCCGTAAACCAAGTGCCCGACAATGCGTAAATAATGGTTGGCTGCAGCCCCCACCTCATCCGGTGCGCGTGCGGCCTTGGCGGCAATTTCCAACGTCAACTGAGTTAGGTTTTTGCCCAGCTCTATTAATGGCGCGATGAATTCACCCATGCCCGGATGCCCGGATTGTGTTCCTGCAAACTCAGCAATGATCGCGCCAAGTTTTTGTAGGCGTTTGCCGCCGTCACCCAATACTTTACGCGCCAGCAAATCCAGCGCTTGGATGCCGTTGGTGCCTTCATAAATCATATTGATGCGGGCATCACGGACGTATTGGCTGATACCCCATTCCTCAATGTAGCCGTGGCCGCCAAAAACCTGCAGCGCCAAATTGTTTGTCTCGAAACTATTGTCGGTAATGAAAGCTTTGACTACGGGCGTTAGCAGGGTTACCAGCTCGCCAGCTTCTGCGCGCACGGCTGCGTCTGGATGCGATAGCTCTCGGTCAATTAGTTGCGCAATCCAGGTGGTAAATGCTCGGCCACCTTCGGTATAGGCTTTTGCGGTCAACAACATACGCCGCACATCTGGATGCACGATAATCGGGTCGGCGGACTTTTCAGGCTGCTTAACACCCGTTGCGGAACGGCTTTGTAAACGAGTGCGGGCATACGCGACGGCGTTTTGATACGCAGCTTCCGCCAGCCCTAAAGACTGCATTCCTACACCTAAACGCGCCGAGTTCATCATCACAAACATCGCGTTTAGGCCTTTGTGCGGCTCACCAATAATCCAGCCGCGCGCATTGTCCAAATTCATCACGCAGGTGGCATTGCCGTGTATGCCCATTTTGTGTTCCAGCGAGCCCGCGCGGATATTATTTCGAATCCCTAAGCTGCCATCGCTGTTAGGCACAAATTTAGGCACCAAAAATAGGGAAATACCCTTGGTGCCTTTAGGGGCATCTGGCAGCCGCGCTAGCACCAGATGCAGAATGTTTTCCGCCAAATCGTGCTCGCCTGCAGAAATGAAAATCTTCGAACCAGTAAGCAGATAACTGCCATCGTCTTGCGCTTGCGCGCGGCTGCGCAGAATTCCCAAATCGGTGCCGCAATGGGGCTCTGTCAAACACATGGTGCCAGTCCATTCACCCGAAACGATTTTCGGCAAATACAGCGCTTTTTGTTCGGCGCTGCCGTGTGCTTTGAGACATGCATAAGCGCTGTGGGACAACCCGGCGTACATCAGCCAAGCCTGATTCGCCGAATTGAACATTTCATAGGCACCGTTGTTCAACACAATCGGCAGCCCTTGCCCACCAAATTCAGGTGCGCACGCCAGCGATGGCCACCCGGATTCTACGTAAAGTTGATAGGCCGCTTTAAAGCCCGGCGGAGCGGTGACGACACCATCACCATGATAGGTGCAGCCCTCGCGATCACCTACGGCGTTGAGCGGGTGAATCACGGTCTTGGCAAAACGCGCGGCTTCTTCCAAAACGGCGTTGATGGTATCGCCATCGAGCGTTGCATAAGCGGGAAGCGATTTAAGTTCGGCTTCGCCTTGTAGCAACTCAAAAAGCACAAAACGCATGTCGCGCAGCGGGGCGGAATAGCTTGGCATGTGGGAAGCTCCAGCAAAAGAAAAAGTTGAGCGCCAGGATGACGCACCATACGCAGGCGTATGTTAATTTTTGGGAGTGTGCCAGAGCTCGGCTGCAGTTTTAGTACGGGAACCGCGAAGTCCCCGTAATAATTGTCAAGTTTCTACTAGCTCTACGCCGTCCAAACCGCTAGCCAGAGTGTGTGCGTCGCCGCCTTGGCTAAGTTTGATGCGCAGACGTACTTCATTGGAGGAGTCCGCATGCCGTAGTGCATCTTCGTAGCTAATTTCGCCCGCTTGATACAGCTCAAACAAACTCTGATCGAAGGTGCGCATGCCCAAATTGGTCGAATCTTTCATCAAGTCTTTAATCTTGTGAATATCGCCTTGGCGGATGTAATCCGATACCAAAGGTGTGCCTAACAATATTTCCATGGCAACCCGCCTGCCTTTGCCGTCGGGAGTAGGAATTAATTGTTGTGCAACAATCCCTTTCAAATTGAGGGACAAATCCATCAACAGCTGAGTACGGCGGTCTTCGGGAAAAAAATGCAAAATTCGGTCTATAGCTTGATTGGCATTGTTTGCGTGCAGCGTGCACAAACACAAATGCCCGGTTTCTGAGAACGCAATCGCATGATCCATGGTCTCACGAGTTCGCACTTCGCCAATTAGAATTACATCCGGTGCTTGGCGCAGCGTGTTCTTCAGAGCGTTGTCAAAATTGTCGGTGTCAATACCGACTTCGCGCTGGGTAATGATGCAGCCCTCGTGCTTGTGCACAAATTCGATTGGGTCTTCAATGGTGACGATATGGCCGGTGGAATTCTGGTTGCGATACCCAATCATTGCCGCGAGCGATGTGGATTTTCCGGTGCCGGTTGCGCCAACGAAAATAATCATGCCGCGTTTTGTCATCGCAAGGGTTTTGATGATGGCGGGCAGGCTAAGCTCATCAACGCTTGGGATCTTGGTTTCGATGCGGCGCAAAACCATGCCCACCTGGTTGCGCTGATAAAACGCTGAGACTCGAAAACGCCCAACACCCTGCAGCGAGATGGCAAACTGGCATTCGTGCGTTTTTTCAAACTCCTCGCGTTGATTAGGTGTCATCACGCTCAACACCACGTCGCGCGCTTGTTGGCTGGTCAGTGGGCTTTGGGTAATGGGTCCAATGCGGCCATTGACTTTCATCGACGGAGGCACGCCGGTGGTGATGAACAAATCCGAAGCCTTTTTATGCACCATGAGTTTTAAGTAAGAATTGAAATCTATGCCGCTCATGCGTGTTCGCCTTAAAGGAAGAAGCGTTGGTTTTTCAAAGGTGGGTTCTTAATTTGGCTGCTGAATGCAAAATCACTGCCAGACACTTTTTATTCGTGACACGGAAAGCTTAACTATCAAAGTTTTTCTTGTCTTTGGCGTAAGTCGCAGCTTGCTGGCGGGTGACTAAGCCCCGTTTCACTAAATCCATCAAACATTGATCCAAAGTTTGCATGCCGTATTGTGCGCCGGTCTGGATCGAGGAATACATCTGCGCTACTTTGTCCTCGCGAATCAAATTTCGAATCGCTGGAATGCCGGTCATGATTTCGTGTGCCGCCACGCGTCCGCCGCCTACTTTC
>JAYTAO010000174.1:0-1758 GCA_043737435.1 Rhodanobacteraceae bacterium
CCGCCCAACGTGCCCATTGGAGTTTGCCTATTTGGTAATGCCGGTATGGCGAGCGGGGGAATGGGTGATGTGCTGACCGGCGTGATTGCAGCCTTGCTCGCACAGGGCTTAACTGCATTTGATGCCGCCGAGCAGGGCGCTTTGCTGCACGCTAAAGCCGGTGATCGCGCCGCAGTCATGGGCATGCGTGGGATGCTTGGCGGAGATGTCATCAATGAATTACGTGCGGTCATCAATCCGTGAGCAGCGATTTAGCGCTTAAGCAAGCAGCGTGGTGTTTGCAGCTAACGGACGAGGCGGCAACGATTGAGTTTGGCTCAGCGCTGGCGTCGGCGTTTATTGAGTTGCGTGCCAAGCCGCCAAAAACGAGCATTTGCCTACACTTGCGCGGCGATTTAGGTGCCGGAAAGTCGACGCTTGCGCGTGCTCTGTTGCGGGCTTTGGGCATTACCGGCAAAATTAAAAGCCCAACCTATGCCTTGGTCGAGCCGTATGACAGTGCGCATGGACTGCTGCTGCATCTGGACCTGTACCGCTTAACTGAAGTGGGGGAGCTTGAATATTTAGGCGTTGATTCGCTATTTGCTGAAGCGGCCTTGATGCTGATTGAATGGCCTGAAAAAGCGGGCGCTATGTTGCCAGCGCCGGATATTGATCTTTCGCTCGGCTATTGTGTCAGCCATTGGGAAGGCCCGCGCCAAATCGGGAACGATGTCGACCCGCCAGGGCGCACGCTGCAAATGACTGCGCTCAGCGTAAATGGAAACCTTCTAATGCCTAAATTGCTCTCGTTTTTTTGAGAATTCGCTTGTCAAATCATATGCTTAGAGCTTAAATATAAGAACTTTGTGAGGTTTGTGTGCTCAATATGCGCTTTTTATACGGTTGTTTCCTTGCTGCTGGCTTATTACATGCCACCACGCCGGTTTTTGCGGCAGATGTGGGGGCTGTGCGTTTATGGGCCGCAAACGACCATACGCGTGCAGTTTTAGATGTTTCAAGCCACGTTGAGTATAAAGTTTTTATGCTGGAAAACCCGGCGCGGCTAGTTTTAGATATTAAAGACTCTAAAACCGCAAACGCGCTGTCTGCACAGCCCAGCGGCATGGTGACCGGCCTGCGCAGTGGCGTGCCGAGTAAGGGGCAGCTGCGAATTGTGTTTGATTTAAGCAGTTCGGTCCGTCCAAAAAGCTTCTTACTGCCCCCAACTGAGCAGTTTGGGCATCGATTAGTGCTGGATTTATATCCTGATAGCGTGGCCGCCGCACCCAGCAGAGTGGTCAAACGCGCTGAATCGAACGGTGGTAAAACCGGCCGCAATTTGGTGATTGCCATTGATGCCGGCCATGGCGGCGATGATCCCGGCGCGATTGGCCCGACTGGCGTATTTGAAAAAGATGTCACGCTAAAAATCGCGCAATCGCTGGCGGAAAAAATCAACGGTGAAGCGGGCATGGAAGCGGTGCTGACGCGCGACAGCGATTTTTATATCCCGCTGCAAGAGCGCTTTGAAAAATCACGCGCTAGCAAGGCCGACTTATTTATCTCAATCCATGCGGACGCCTTCAATGTTGCTAGCGTGCGCGGGTCGTCGGTCTATGTTTTATCGCAACGCGGTGCCACGAACGAGGCAGCACGCTATTTGGCGGACCGTGAAAACCGTTCGGACTTGGTTGGCGGCGTTTCTTTAGATGATAAAGACCCGACGTTAGCGGCCGTGCTGCTTGATTTGTCGCAAGGTGCAACGGCCGACGCCAG
>JAYTAO010000175.1:0-1758 GCA_043737435.1 Rhodanobacteraceae bacterium
ATAGCGCTGATCCAATGCGCTGAGCTGGCCCATAATGCCGAAATCAAGCGCAATCACGGTCGGGTCTTCGGGGTGTTCGCGGCTGATTAATAAATTGCCCGGATGCACATCGGCGTGGAAAAAATTGTCGCGAAACACCTGGGTGTAAAACAGTCGCACGCAGCGCTCGGCCAGCTTTTCAAAATTCACACCGATGGCTTTTAGCGTTTCTAAATCATTGAGCGGCACGCCGTAAACGCGCTCCATGGTTAGCGCGCGTTGCTTGCTGTGGCTAAAAATCATCTCCGGCACTTTTAACTCAGTCGAGCCCAAAAAATTGCGCCGCAATAAACTGCCGTTCGCACCTTCACGCAGCAAATCCACCTCATCAGTCAAGGCGCGCTCAATTTCTGCCACGACGGCTTTGGGGCGGATGCGATCGCTGTCGGCCAAACGCTTATCCGCAATCGCCGCCAGTGCGCGCAGCACCCGCAAATCCCCTTCAATTTGCTTCTCGATGCCCGGACGCAGCACTTTAATAACTACTTCACGCCCATCTTTTAGAGTCGCCGGATGTACTTGCGCAATCGAAGCACTGGCCAAGGGAATAACGTCAACGCTGCCAAAAAGCTCTGAGACCGGCGCTCCTAACGCGGTTTCAATGGCAGCGATGGCGACATCGCCTGGAAAGGGTTTAACGCGGTCTTGTAGCAGGGCTAATTCGTCGGCGATATCTGGCGGCATCAGATCGCGCCGGGTTGATAAAATCTGCCCGAATTTGACAAAAATAGGCCCCAATTCTTCTAACGCCAACCGTAAGCGTGCGCCGCGTTTTAACTTAGCTACTTCTGCGGCCTCGTTACGAAACCACGTCAGCGGCGTAAAAAACACCGCTGCGGGCGTGATTTCATCCAAGCGCCAGCGCAACGCCACGCGCGCGATACGCATCACCCGCCACAGGGCGCGAATTTCGCTAATCATAGGGGTGCTTGGCTGTTGTGCATGGGGTTTTCGCTTGGCTCAAAACTTAATCTCGAGCATAAGCGCCAAGCGGTATCTTTTGTGTAATTACGGGCCTAACTAAGATCCCTTGATTAGGGTGCATATTCGCAGTTAATCAAACTCTGGCAAAACGTTGGCGCATCTATGTAACACATCATGTGTTACATTAACCCTTGAATTTTGTGTGGCCGAACAATCATGGAATCAACAACTAACGTAATTACCACCGCGCGCGAAGCGGTACATAACTTCACTTATTTTGCCGATCTGGCTGAAGCAGGCGTGGAAATTACGATTACCCGGCGCGGGCGCGCATCGCTCAAGTTGGTGCGTGCGCCTGTGCAATCTGAGCTTCCTGACCGCGCGGCTTTAACGAAAAAGGCGCTGTCGTTTCGCGCGCTAAAAGCCTATCCCGGCAAATTCAATCGTTCGGACGCTTATGATCTGTAGCTTGGACACCAATATTTTTGTCTATTGCATTGACGCTACAGACGCTAAAAAACATCAGGCTGCACTGGCGCTGTTGGCACGCGCAATCGATGCGCATTGGCCAGTGGCGGCACAGGTTTACGGTGAATTTTATGCGGTCGCGACAAGCAAGGGCTTGGCCAGCCGCGCAGGCGCTTTCGAGATGATCCAAACGTGGCAAGCGCTGCTTACGCCATTGCCCTCAAGCGTAAGCGCGCACGCCGCCGCACTCAAATTGGCGACGACCAAGCAAGTGCAGTATTGGGATGCCCTGATCATTGCCATCTGTGCTGAGAACGGTGTCAAAAA
>JAYTAO010000176.1:0-11134 GCA_043737435.1 Rhodanobacteraceae bacterium
GTTTTGTAAATGGTTACGCCGTTAATCAACTCTGAAGGATATTGATCAAACTCGACACTGCGATTGTCGCCCGTGCTGACCAGCTCGCGACCGTTTAACAAAGTTGTCGAAAAATCTGGAGATAAGCCACGAACGCTGATGACCTGCGCGCGACCTGCGACGCGCTGGGCCGACAGGCCCGGCAAGCGTGCTATCGATTCGGCAATGGATTGATCCGGCAGCTTGCCAATATCTTCGGCAGAGATGGATTCAACAATCGAGGTTTGGTTTTTCTTGATACTGGTCGAACTCTCAATGGCGCCGCGAATACCGGTCACTACTACGGTGTCAAGCTCTGCCTCAGCTCTGGACGCGGCATTGGTTTTTTTTGCCTCAGCCTTCGCTTGTGCTTCGGCGTCCGCTTTCGCCTGCATCGTTTTTTCTTCGTCTGACTGCGCATTCGCATTAGCAAATACGCCTACCAGCGCAGATGCCAGGGCCAAGCTCAATAATTTGCGCTTTAGAACCACGGTAAACCTCCAAAATTCTCGACCATAATTAAAGTGACCTGCAAGCACAAACGGCTCAAGCCCAGATCTCCACAGTGCAGAGCGCTTGCTCCGCTGCTGACGCGCATGGTACCGACGACGCAATCTAATAAGGTATCCATGCATACGTATTCAGCAGAATTTAAAGTCTGCTGTCAACGCTTGATGCTAGCAATGCAACATTTTTATGCATTATTTTTCCGCAAACCGTATTGCTACGCCTCCACCTGCAGCCAAACGCAAAGTCAAAATGTCCTGACTACCTACCGCACGCGACTCGACGACAAAATCGCTTGGATTATCGCGAAAATCCGCATCCGCGCCATCGCGGTAAATCTGCGCGGTGTACGTTTTTTTGGCATCCAAAAAATCCAGCGGAACATTTAATACGCGGCCATTTTCGTCGGTTACACTGCCTAAAAACCAATCCTTGCCGCCGCGCTGTAGTCTGACGATGGTCACATAATCTCCAATTTCGCCATTCAGCACCCGCGTTTGTTCCCAATCGGTTGGCACGTCTTTAATGAATTGGAACGCCGCTAGGTTTTGCTGATAATGCTCGGGTAAGTCTGCCGCCATCTGCACCGGGCTATACAGCACGACATAGTTCGCCAACTGCTTGGCGAGCGTGCTTTGAATCGCTTGGCCGCCTCGGCCTTTCAAACTCAGCACGCCGGGCGTGAAATCCATCGGGCCGGACAACATCCGGGTAAACACTAAATTCGCTTCGTGTTCGGGCGGATTTGGCGGATTACCCCAGGCGTTGTATTCCATGCCGCGCGCGCCCTCGCGCGCCAACCAATTCGGGTAGGTGCGGCGTAAGCCGGTATCTTTGATAGGCTCGTGCGCGATCACCGAGATGTGCTGTTTCGCCGCTTCCGTCACTACTTTGAGGTGGTGGTTACTCATCCACTGACCATCGTGCCATTCACGCAGCACTGGCCCATCAATGACATCTTGACGCTCAATTTGACCCGCATCGCAGACATAGCCGGTTTTCACTTGATCCACGCCATTTTTGCCATACAAATCAAATGCAGCGGTGAGCTGGCGTTCGTAGTGGCTGACTGCACAAGCGGTTTCATGATGACCAACCAAGTGCACATTTTTTTTGCGCGCATACGCCGTTACTGCAGCGAAATCAAAATCCGGCGTTGCTTGGGTAAAACTAAAATTCCAGCCATTGGCGAACCAATCCCCGTCCCAACCGACGTTCCAGCCCTCGATCAGCACCCCGCGAAAACCATTCGCCGCGGCGAAATCAATCATTTTCTTGGCATTTTCGGTGGTGGCCCCGTGTTTAGGCCCGGTGCCCCAGCTTTGTTCATCCAAATGCATGCCCCACCAAATACCGACGTATTTCGCTGGGTGCACCCAACTGACATCGCCTAAAACATTGGGCTCGTTAAGATTCAAAATCAAATTAGATTCAACTAAACCGCCGGCATGATCGGCAATTTGCAATGTGCGCCAAGGGGTATGGAACGGCAGCGTACGCCGCACCGAATAACCCTGGGAAGACGGCGATAATTGCGCCCGTAGCTTCTGTCCGCCGGTACGGCGCAACCACATGCTCGAATAGTCCACCAGGGCGGCTTCATGGAAAGCGATGTGCAAACCATTGCGTGTGCGCACCGTGATCGGCGTGTGCGCTTGCCCGACTTGATTAAGCGGGGTGCGGTTATAAAGATACTCATAGCGATTCCATTCACCCGCCGGCATCCACCACGCAGTAGCCGGGTCAACAACATCAAATTCAGTTAACTCATTAACAATAAGCGCTTCCTTCAAATTCGGCTGCGTTGGAAATTCGTAGCGAAAGCCCACACCATCATCGTAGAGTCTAAAAGTCAGCTCAAAAATGCGTTTATCCCGCGTAGTTTCGGCAAAGCGCAGGTGCAGCTGTTGATAGTGATTTCGCACAAATCGTGATTCACCCCACGGTTGTTCCCAAGTGGCGTCAAAGCTAGATGCGTCTTGGCTGACCAGCGCGATGTTTCTATCCAAAGATTGCGCGCCTTGCAATAAAAATCCCAAGCGCGACGGGGCAATGACCGGTTGACCAAAACGCGCAACGGCATAACTCAAGCGCCCCTCGTCAATGCTCAAACTCACGCTCAAGACCTTGCCAGGCGAATGCGCCGTTGCGACGACTTGCGGTTTAGCAAACGCCTGGGCTGAGATTGCAAGCAAACTTACAAAAAATACGATTCTCGGGAACATTGTCAGACCTCGTTGGCTTTTTAAACAACATTGTATCTATTGATCTTTTGATTACGACTTTCGTCTGCTTAGTCATTTTTCAATTCAATAACGTAAACAACTGCGGTGCGTGCGGGCACTTTGAAAGCGCCCGTAACAGCGTCGTAGTGGGACTCAAGCACGCGCGTGTCGGCGGCATTTTTTGCGCGCTGTACTGGGTGTAAAACAAAAGCTTTGTGCGCTTCATCCGGGGCGGTAATCGTATGCGGCACGGCGTCGACATTGATGAAATACGCCAGCCGCGCGAATCCGGCATCAGGCAAATCGCTGCCATCAAGCACGGCCGCAATGACGGTGGGGATTTGCATACTCCCGGTATTGAGAAAGTGCAAGCGTTGAATGATCTCATCGCTGCTTGTTAAGCGTAGCAAGCGCGTACTTTTTCGAATACGCAACAGATCGAAAAACGCAGCGCGCATCCAGCGTATATCAACAGCGGCGGGCTTAATTACGGAGTTACCCAACAGTGGTTTGTAGAGTTGATAGTTGGCGCCATTATCGGTTTTTGGCGGCAATCCAGACGCAAAATAATTATCCGAAAAACTCCAGTCGATGCGATTGAACCAATCCCCGGAATCAAAACTGTTGCGATCCAGGGACTTGCTGCGCAAACCTTCCATGCCGGCGTGGTAGTAACTAATGCCCTGACTAAACGCAACGGTTGCCGCTGCCAGCATTTGCACGCGTGCGCGCTCAGCTGCAGATGTTGAAACCGGCAGCTTCAGCACATTGATGTCAAACAAAGTCGGGTTGTCGTGATTTTCGACGTAATTGACCACTTCGCCGGGCTGGGCGGCATAGCCGGCGGGCTGGCCGCTGTAATCCATCTCGGCTAACGTCATGGTTTTATCGTCAAAGGTAGTCAACTTGAAATTTTTGATCGAGCCCGCCAAGCCCAGGCGAACTAAATCGGCGCTGCGCAGCAGCGTTTGATGACTTTCATTATCGAAGCCTGCCGTCGTGTTGTAGGAATTGGGCAAATAGTACAAGCCGTTGATATAGCCCTGCCTGCGCAACAAATCCGTGCCCGAGTCGCAGCAGCCACCGCCGCGTATGGCGTCGCGCGCGCGATCACTGAAGCTGGCAATACCACTGCCGGCCAAGGACAGCTGCGCTGCCTGCACGAAACGCTTGTTGTTCGCAACCTCACCAAAATTCCAGCCTTCACCAAGCAGAAATACAGGCCGCCCGGCGGCTTTATTCACCGCTATTTGCAACTCCAGCATCGCCGCTTTGGGCTGATGCCCCATCAAATCAAAACGAAAAGAGTCGATGCGATAATCCCGCACCCAGCGCGTGGCGGTGTCGATCATCAACTTCGCCATCATGCGATTTTCGGTAGCGGTGTTATCGCAACAGGTGGAGCGCTCCACCACGCCGTTCGCATCAAGGCGCTGATAGTAGCCCGGCACGATGCGGTCAAGCACCGAGCGCGCATCTTGCCCGGAAGCTGCGGTATGGTTGTAAACCACGTCCATGCCCACGCGTAAACCCGCGCGATGCAGTGCGTCGACCATCGCGCGAAACTCAATAATGCGTGTGGCAGCGTTTTGCGCATCGCTGGCGTAGCTGCCTTCAGGCGCGCCAAAATGTGCGGGGTCATAGCCCCAATTAAAGCAATCTTGTTTTTGATATTTCACGGCGACCACTTGCTGAAGTTCGCTGTCGGCGCCGGCGTTGGGAATTTTTGGGCTGATGCAGCCGGTTTCCGGCACCGTGGCAAAGTCGAATACCGGCAGCAAATGCACGTCCGTCATGCCCACCTGCGCCAGCGCCTTGAGGTGGTGCATGCCAAGCGAATTTGATTCGGTAAAAGCCAGATACTTGCCCCGGTTTTTCGCCGAAACGCTGCTGTCATTCGCGGAAAAATCACGCACGTGCAGCTCGTAAATTGACATATCAACCGCATGCGTAAGCTTTGGCGCGCGCACATGCTCATGCCAAGCTTTTGGGGCCAATTCAGCGGAGTCCAAATCCGCAATGTAGCTGCGTTTGGAATCGCTGCTCAAAGAAACCGAATACGGATCGGTGACCAAATTGCGCACTATCCCCACCTTCGGCACATAAACCTGCACCAGATAGCGATAGTATTTTCCATGCAAATTATCATTCAATCGCAGCGCCCAAACACCAGAGCTGGCATCGATCCGCATCGTCGTCACCGTTTTTGCGGGCACTGTTGGATCGTCATAAACACACAACGCCACCGTTTGCGCGGTGGGTGCCCACAATTTAAATTGCGTCCATTTTCCCTCTTGCCTAGCGATAACCACGCCCAAATCTTTTACTGACTCGGCTTTCGCATAAATATCGTCCAGAAAACCAGCAATCTGTAGCGCCGTTACCGCTATAACTTGCGCGTTTCCTAAGCTTTCTTGCACCACCATAACTTGGCCGCGCTGCCACTGATTGAGCTGCTTTTGATCTGCTGCAGCTACTCTGAGCGTCACTCCAATTGCGTCTAAATAGCCAAAACGCTCATGAAATTCGGGCGCTAAGGCTTCATAGTTTGCCGTCAATTTAATCCCGGAATCCATGCCGCGCACAGGTTTACCGGGCGTGATTTGCAGCCCGGTGCCTGCGGAAAAATACAGTTTAAACTGCGCGGCTTGTGCCGGTGCTGGCACCAGTTTGGGCCAGCGAATTTCGCTCGCATTGAGCCAAACCGCACGCGCGTCGCTTTGCGCCATCGCATTGGCATCAACAACGGTTGCAAGCGGGCCATCGCAGTCAGCTAGGGTGCTTTGACTGATCGTCGGATGTTGCGCAAACGCTGTAAACGTTGCGATAAGCAAACCCAAAATACCTATTAATCTAACCATGGCTAGCCGCATCTCATCCATCCTCAAGCCCGCACCCTACTTCGCGTTTAGAGTTTTGGCTCGGGAATTGTCCATGAATACGTATGCAACTAGTACGCCTAGATCAGCAAGCCGCTAAGCTGCAGGCCAATTGGGATTGGGAGGTCGAAGTATGCGCAGCAAGCCGCATTTAAGCTTTTGGCAAATCTGGAACATGTGCTTCGGCTTCTTGGGCATTCAAATTGGTTTTGCGCTGCAAAACTCTCACGTTAGTCGCATCTTTGAGACGCTAGGTGCAAAAATAGACGACATTCCTATTTTGTGGATTGCCGCACCGTTGACCGGCCTATTGGTGCAGCCGGTGATTGGCTATTTTTCAGATCGCACTTGGAATCGATTTGGCCGCCGACGGCCCTATTTTGTTGCGGGCGCGGTGCTTGCAACTTTTGCATTGTTTGTCATGCCCAACTCGCCCACACTTTGGGTTGCGGCACTTTTGCTGTGGATTTTGGACGCGTCAATCAACGTCGCGATGGAGCCATTTCGCGCACTGATTGGCGATCAACTTTCGCCCGCCCAGCGTCCTAGTGGGTATTCCATGCAGAGCTTTTTCATCGGCATCGGTGCCGTCGGCGGATCCCTGCCATATTTTCTCGAGCGACTGGGCGTTTCCAATACCGCAGCGCCTGGAATGATCCCGGATACCGTCCGATTTGCTTTCTATTTGGGGGCAACCGTACTGCTAGGCGCGATGGCCTGGACGATTTTCTCCACCAAGGAATATCCGCCCGAACTTGCGGCACAGTATGAAGAAGCACCGGCAGCGCAAGAAGCGCCAATGCCGCAAAATGCCGCTGCGCGCTCAATGGCAGCCTACATCGGGATGCTGTTGGGGATCGCGCTTGGTATTGCGGTACAGCATTATCAGTTGGAAAAATCCCTCTACGTCTTGGCCGGGTTGTTGTTCGGCTTGGGCGGCGCGATGTCGCTGGCACCTAGGCTGCGTGAGGGCAATGTCTTACGCACGATCGTCGCAGATTTTCAAGCCATGCCCATCGCCATGCGCAAGCTGGCGCCGGTACAATTTTTCTCCTGGTTTGCGCTGTTTTCCATGTGGATTTACATGACTAGCGCGGTGACGCAGGTGCATTTTGGTGCCACCGACACGACCGGCTTAGCTTACAACGCCGGTGCAAATTGGGTGGGCCTACTCAACGGTGCCTATAACGGCTTCGCCGCGTTGGCAGCTATATTTATACCGATGATGAGCAAACGCTTGGGCGTGCGCCTGACGCATGCGGTGAATCTGTGGATTGGTGCGTTGGCATTTGCCTCGTTTTACTTCATCAAAGATCCCAACTGGCTCTTGCTTTCAGCTCTGGGAATTGGCTTTGCTTGGGCGTCTATTCTTTCGATTCCGTACGCGCTTTTAGCTAATCATTTACCACCGCAAAAAATGGGCACCTACATGGGAATTTTCAACTTCTTTATCGTGATTCCGCAGTTGGTTGCTGCAAGTTTGCTCGGCTTTTTACTGAAATCGCTATTTGGCAATCAGCCCATTTTCGCGTTCCTAATCGGCGCCGCAAGCTTCGTAATCGCCGGGATACTGGCAATGTTAGTGCCTAATGAGCAAAAAGGTTTAAGCCAATGACGCGTTTACGAGTACTCGCCATTCTTGCGGCATGCTTATCAGCTTGCACAGAACAACCTGCGCCTGCGGCGAAAGTACCTGAATCACCTACACCGAAAATTAGCGGAACGGCGAATTCGACGCCCGCGGCTGAGGAGCTTTACGGCACACTCGAACCGATGGCCAGCGACGCGATTTATTTCGTGCTGACGGATCGCTTTGTCAATGGCGACAGTAGTAATGATCAACGCAAACAAGGCGGGAAATTTCCGACCTTTGATCGGCCCACTCCGGGCGGCCCGCCCGGGGAAAGCGATAATGTCGGCTATTTGGGCGGGGATTTCCGGGGCTTGTTGAATAATGCCCGCTACATTAAAAATCTAGGCTTTGGCGCGGTTTGGCTAACCCCGATTGTCGACAACCCCGATGAGGCATTTAGCGGCGGCAAGCCGGTGATATGGAACGGCTCGTTCACGGATGGCGGTAAAACGGGCTATCACGGCTATTGGGGCGTGAATTTTTATGAGCTGGACGAACATCTGCCCAGTGAGGATCTGAATTTTAAAGGCTTGACTGCGGGCTTGAAACAGCAGGGCTTAAAAACGGTGTTGGACATCGTCGCGAACCACGGTTCGCCTAGCTTTACCATGCCGGTCGATCAACCAAAATTTGGTGAAATTTATGACGCCAATGGCACGCTGATCGCTGATCATCAAAACTTGGCACCGGACAAGTTAGATCCCGAACATAACCCACTGCATCGCTTTTACACCAAGAAAACCGAGCTTGCGGAGCTTTCCGACAACGACGAGGACAATCCAGCGGTGCTGGAATATTTTGTTGGCGCTTATTTGCAGTGGATTGATCAAGGCGCCGACGCGTTTCGCGTGGACACCGTGCGTCACATGAAAAACAGCTTTTGGCATGACTTCAGCGCACGTATACGCGCCAAACATCCCGGCTTTTTTATGTTTGGTGAAAGCTATGACTACTTAGCCGCAAAGATCGCGGTGCATACCTTGCCGGAAAATGGTGCGATGAGCGTGTTGGACTTCCCGTTAAAGGCGGCAATGGAAACTGCTTTCACCAAGCCTGAGGGCGGCTTTGGCGCGATTGCAGATGCGCTTTATTTGGAAAACGGCCCCTACGCAAACCCATACGAATTGATGAGCTTTTACGATAACCATGACATGGCGCGTTTCGCCGGTAGTGATAGTGATTTCATCAATGCGCACAACTTTTTATTCACCGCGCGTGGTATCCCGATTATTTATTACGGCTCCGAAACGGGTTTTATGCGCGGCACCGCTGAGCACGGGGGCAATCGCAATTATTTTGGTCAGGCTAATATTGATGCGGCACCGAAAAGCGCGATCTATCAGCAACTGCAGCGTATTGCCAAGGTGCGACAAGCCAATGTGGCGTTACAGCGCGGCCTGCAGCTGAATCTCGTGATGCAAAACGACCAAGCGGCGTTTTTACGCGTGTATCAACATGCGGGTCAGGCGCAAACCGCGCTGGTGCTATTAAACAAAGGTACGGTACCGCGCGACTTCATCCTTGATGCGCGCGTGCCTAGCGGCGCTTGGAAAAATGCTTTTGATGCAACGGATGTCACGATGGCAACAGGACAAACGCTGACAGTTGCCGCCAATAGCGTGGAAGTTTTTCTGCTGGATCAAGCGGTTGAACCCGCTTTAGCTGCGAGTTTGCGTGGCCGCATGAAAGCGCATTGAGTCTGCGATCGGTCAAACCTGCGGTGGCTTGGGCGGTACTTTAGGCGCTTCTTGGCCTAAATTAAAAACCGCCCGGCCCGTGGGAATCACTGCTTTCGGCGCTTCTAATAGCGTCACCGTCGGTGGCCTTTTTTCCGGCTGGTCAATTTCACTTGGCGGCGCTGAAGCTTGTTCGGCGCGATTAGTCGACTGCTGTTTTGCCAGTGCGGCTTGCTTGATCGCAGCCAAGTCTTGCGGCGAGGGCAGATACAGTTCTTGCTGCTTGGCGACACTGCCCATGCGCTCGACAAACCAAAACCAGAGAATAGCAAGCAAAAAGCCCACACCTAGCATCGGCAAAAGCAGCCCACGAAACCATCCCATACGCGCGGAGGCTAAGAAACATAGCGCGGACAGCCCGGCGCATAACCAGCGCCTATCCATGTAAGTATTCAACCATTTTTCGCTCGTTGGCAATCGGGTGCGGCGATTTTGCTTGGCGCAGCGGCGTTGATCAAGGATGAATACACTCCGCTCATCTGAAAGCACGCGCCTTTTGGCATATGTGCGCAAGCAACACTGCGTGCAGCATCAGAATTGGCAACCATTTAAAGGGACTAAGGGATGATTTGGTGGATGATTTTGGCAGCAGTGCTTGTAATTGTTGGCATTGCGGGCACGATTTTGCCGGCCCTGCCCGGCCTGCCCTTGGTGTTTGCGGGCTTGTTAATCGCGGCGTGGGCAGATCATTTTCAACACGTCAGCGGTTGGACGATTGGCATGCTTGGGGTGATCACGGCAGTGGCCATGGTGGCGGATTTCGTCTCTTCACTGTTTGGCACCAAAGTTGCCGGGGCAAGTAAGTGGGCGATGGCGGGTGCGGGCGTGGGTACCCTGGTCGGCATATTTTTTGGCATTCCAGGTTTACTGCTCGGGCCATTTATTGGTGCCGTGGCGGCAGAACTAATCTATCGCGAAAATTTGGGTCAAGCGGCTAAGGCCGGGCTTGGTGCTTGGTTGGGATTGGTGTTGGGTACAGCGGCTAAAATCGCGGCGCTGTTCACTATGTTGACGATCTTTGCCTCCGCTTGGTGGATTTTTTGATGCAAAAAATTAGCGATCTGATTCCCCCCTTTTTCGGCTTGCCGTGATTCATTGCTAACGACCTATTTTTACTTGCGTTTGCGACTAACCTAGGCGCCTCATCAACTTTTAAAGGCGGCGGTATGACGAGCTTGCGAACAATGAATACGGCGTTGATTTTGGCGTTATCCGGCCAATTTGCTTTTGCCGGCGAAATAATCGTGTCAATCAGCGCCGTGGATGCCAAAGGCGTCAATTCCCCGCTAGGCACAGTCGTGGTCAACGAAAGTAAATACGGCTTAGTATTTACGCCGATGCTGAAAGGATTAGCGCCCGGCCTACACGGATTTCATCTGCATGAAAATCCCTCATGCGCCGCCGGGGCTAAAGATGGCGCGCCCGCCGCAGCGATGGGCGCTGGCGCGCATTACGACCCGCAAATGCGCAAAAAACACGGCACACCTTGGGGCGATGGGCATTTGGGCGATTTACCACCGCTCTATGTCGATGCTCAGGGGCTAGCTCAACAAGCGGTGCTTGCGCCGCGGCTAAAGTTGAGCGATCTCAGCGGGCGGTCCTTGATGCTGCACGCCGGCGGCGACAATCACGCGGACAAGCCGCAACCGCTGGGTGGCGGTGGAGCGCGAGTGGCTTGCGGAGTGATCCCGGCGCAAAAGTAATTAGTTTCTTTGCATCCCAGTTACTTAGGCAAAATTTTCGCCCGTACCACCTGCGCTTCGCCACTACGCCCCAGCGCTTCGTAAGCTTTCGCAAGGCCTGCAAATAGCCCCTGCCGCTGCTTATGTTTGAGCGGCAATTGTTTATCGAACACCGCATCCGCACGCAAAAATAAATCCAGTGCCTCGTCATTGCGCTTCAGTGCCAAATAGCTCATCGCCAAATTGTTTTGCACGCTCGCGGTCAGATTATTGTCCTCGCCCAACAATTTCACACTGATCTCCAGCGCTTGCCTGTAAAGCGCAATGGCCTCGATATCTTGGCCTTTGTTGGACAAAACTTTTGCCAAATTATTCATTGCTGTCGCGGTGGCCGTGTGTTCTGCACCATAGGCGGCTTGGTAGCCAACAATGATTTTCCGATACATGCTTTCGG
>JAYTAO010000177.1:0-1754 GCA_043737435.1 Rhodanobacteraceae bacterium
CACTTTGCCGGAGCGCGTTGAGCTGCAGGAACAGACATTCGATTGTGTAAACACAGGCTACGACGTGCCTGATTTGCTGGAGTTTGATCTCATTGAGGATGCGCAAAGTGCGGACGCTGTCGCGCGTTTGGGCATGCGCTACATTTGGGATGCGCTGCTACAAGGGTGTTCATTGGAAAATAGTAGTGTGGCGCTCAAAGTACTTGCATCGCGTGTCGCCGCGCTTCGTGCGGCGTCCAATTTCGCCTTGCAGCGGCTCGAACATGCCGAGCAGTTTGAAGAATTTGAATTTCTGCAAGATCGGCTGCCGTGGCCTAAAAATGAGTGTGACTACGCGCGCTCGCCCGACTGTACGCTACTTCGCGAGTTTTCTGCGCAACACAAGCGATATGTGTTGCAGCGGATAACTGCTTTGGCAGCCGAACTATCGCTGACCGACGAACAATCGGAGCAGCGCCAGCAGAGCGCGGAGCTTTTGCACGCAGCCGCTGAAACGCAGCTTCGTAAGCATGATATTGATGCCGCACGTGCCAGTTTTGCGAAGTCATTGAGTGCCAATTGGGCTGAAGATACCGATTTCTCGATTCGCCTAATCGATGCGCTTTTGCAGGGCGCAGCGCCACCTTCTACCGTGAATCCGAAACCGGCGAAAAGTGGTTGGATTTATGAGTTTGAATGGTTCAACGAGGATGCTTTCGAAAATAACAGGCTGATTTATGAAACGCTTTTGCCTCCCAAAGAATTTCTGAAGCTGCAGCGCATGCAAGCCTGGGAGCGGGTATTAGCGCAAGCTTCTTATCTCGTGAATGAAGAGTCCACGGCAAAGCCAGCAGACCCACTGCTGCAACTTCAAGGCACTTGGCATGGCGATTTTCTCCAGGTGGAGGATTTAAAGCTGCCCTGGCCTGCTAAGTTTGATTGGTTTCTTGCCAGCGATGCCAAGCCCGTTTCTGAGCAAGCGCGTCTTGCAATATTTGCGCGCATGCAAGTGATCGTTGATGAGTGATATCGCAGTTCCGACCTAAAACCGCCCATAGCGATAAGGCCTAGGGTCGATATGCGGACTTACGCCAGTCATTAACTCAGCCAATAGTTTTCCGGTGCCGGTGGACATTGAAACCCCTAGCATCGAGTGCCCAGTCGCCAGCCAAAGCCTTTGTAGATTCGGCGCGCGATCAATAATCGGTACGGTATCCAGCGTCATTGGCCGCCAGCCATACCACGGTGTGTGTGGCCCGGGCGCTGTAGGCGTGTGCAAAAATTCGGCGGCACCATCAATCAGAGCCTGAATTCGGGTGGGGTTGAGCGTACTGTCGTAGCCGACAAATTCCATCGTCGAACCTAGGCGAAATCCGCTTTCCCAAGGGGTAACGGCCACGCTTCGTTCTTTTAACACCATTGAATGTTTAGGGCAGCGCTCCGGCCGCGCCATAGTGATGCTATAGCCTTTGCCGGGTTGTATAGGAATGCGAAAGCCCAGCGTTTTACTGAGCAAAGGCGACCAGGCTCCGGCAGCGAGTACCGCCTCACGCGCTTGGATCACGCCTTGCTCGGTATGCAAATGGATGCCGGACGCATCCTCGTGGTAATTCGTGGCTTTGACGCCGCTATTAATTTCCACGCCCAGCGATTGCAACACGCGCACCAGTTCGGCGACATATAAATCTGGCCGCAAGCTTGCGTCATCAGGGAAGTGATAGCCGCCATAAACGCTTTCTTTTAGCGCAGGCTCCAGCCTTAGCAGGCTAGTTTGG
>JAYTAO010000178.1:0-4531 GCA_043737435.1 Rhodanobacteraceae bacterium
CCTGTGGAAGCAGGTGTTGGACTATTTCGACGCCAGCCTGATCGGCCTGACGGCCACGCCGGACAAACGCACCTTCGGCTTCTTCAATGAAAACATCGTCGCGGAATACACCTACGAGCAATCGGTGGCTGATGGCGTCAATGTGGGTTACGACGTTTACGAGATTGAAACCGAGTTCTCGCAAAAGGGCAGCGTTTTGAAACAAGGCTGGTGGATTGATCACCGCGACCGCGCCACCCGCAAAAAGCGCTGGGCGGAAACTGAAGAGGACAATGCCTACTCGAATAAAGAATTGGACAAATCCGTCGTCAATCCCAGCCAAATTCGTAACGTTATACAAGCGATGAAGACCGCCGTGGAAACGCTGATTTTCCCCACGCGCAAGGAAACACCGAAAACACTGATCTTCGCCAAGACCGACAGCCACGCCGACGACATCATCAATATCCTGCGCGAGGTGTATGGGCAGGGCAATGCGTTTTGCAAAAAAGTGACGTATCGCGCCGAGGAAGACACCGACAGTATCCTCAGCAGCTTTCGCAACGATTACAACCCGCGCATTGCCGTTACCGTGGACATGATTGCCACCGGTACCGATGTCAAACCGTTGGAAGTGTTGCTGTTTATGCGCGACGTGCGTTCGCGTGGCTACTATGAGCAGATGAAAGGGCGCGGCGTACGCTCACTGGATGGCGACAGCTTAAAGCGCGTCAGCAATAGTAGCGATGGTGCTAAGACGCGCTTTGTGCTGATTGATGCGGTGGGCGTGGAAAAATCACTGAAAACTGAGAGCCGCCCGCTGGAGAAAAAGCCCGGTATGCCGTTGAAAGACTTGCTGCAAGGTATTGCAATGGGCAGCCGCGACGACGACACCGTGCTGACGTTAGCGAACCGCCTGGTGCGCTTGGCAAAACAGCTGGACGACAAAGCGCATAAACGCATCGCGCTTGCCAGCGGCGGCATTGGCATCCACGATTTGGGCAAAGACTTGATCGCTGCCATCGATCCGGACGCCATCGTTGCCGATGCGATGGCGACGGCGCAGGCAAAAGGCATTACGCGTTCAGAAGACACATTATTGCCGGAAGAAATTGCTGCCGCCCGCGCCGCCCGGGTGGCGACTGCCTGCGCCCCGTTTGACCAACCCGAACTGCGCGATGAGATCGAAAGCGCGCGGCGCGAGCGCGAGCAGCTGATTGATCACATCAACTTGGATAAAGTCATATTCTCGGGCTTTTCCGAACAGGCCGAAACGCAAGCCAAAACCCTGATTCAACGCTTTGCCGATTACCTCGATCAGCACAAAGATGAAATCGCCGCGCTTGGTTTTTTTTACCAACAGCCCTACCAGCGCCGCGCCTTGAGCTTCGAGATGATTGAAGCGCTACACGAGCGCCTGAGCAAACCGCCGCTAATGCTAACCACCGAACGCCTATGGAGCGCTTATGCCCGCGTGCAAACCAACCAAGTCAAAGGCGTGACCAGCCGCCGCCAGCTGACGGATTTGGTGTCATTGCTGCGCTTTGCACTGGGCCTAGACACGGAACTCAAACCGTTTGCCGATGAAGTGGACAAGCGCTTCCAAGCCTGGATCTTTCGCCACAACGCCCAGCGCGCCACCGCCTTTAGCCCCGAACAAACCGAATGGTTGCGGCTGATGAAAGATCATATCGCCAGCAGTTGCAGTATCAGCCGGGATGATTTTGATTACGCCGAATTGGCGGACAAGGGTGGTTTGCAGAAAGCGTGGGGGCTGTTTGGTAAAGACTTGGATATTTTGATGAGTGAAATGAATTTGGAGTTGGTGGCGTGAGTGCAAGCGACGAGCTACCCCCAGGCTGGGCTGAAGCACAAGTTGGTGACATTTTGCGCATTCGAAATGGTTATGCATTCAAGAGTAGTGAATATCAGGAACACGGAGTTCCATTAATTCCACAAACAGATATTCGTGAATCAAATGTAAACGTTGCAGATGCAAAACGAGTGTCGACCTCACTACTCAATATGCACCCAGACTTTGCCGTGAAAAAGGGTGACCTGCTTATAGGAATGTCAGGGTCTCTTGGAAAAATATCGAAGTACGCGAATGATGAGTTTGCTTTACAGAATCAACGGACTGGATTACTTCAGTTGGAGCCAGAAATTCTGACTGATTATGCAAGCTATGTTTTGAAGTATGTCGAGCCACAAATAGTTGCTGAAGGAAAAGGCATTGCAGTCCAAAATGTTAGTGCCAACGAAATAGAAGCTTGTAGATTCCCTATTGCGCCATTGCAAGAACAAACCCGCATCGTCGAAAAACTCGAAGAACTGCTTTCCGACTTAGACGCCGGAGTAGCCGAACTCAAGGCCGCGCAGAAAAAGTTGCGGCAATACCGGCAATCGCTGCTGAAAGCCGCCGTTGAGGGCGCGCTGACGGCCGATTGGCGTTCCAAGCACAAGCCTCTAGAGACGGGCGCGCAACTGCTAGAGCGCATCCTGCAAGAGCGCCGCGCTCGCTGGGAAGCCAAGCAACTTGCGAAGTTCAAAGAGCAAGGCAAGACTCCGCCCAAAGACTGGCAGAAGAAATACATCGAGCCGATGCAGGCGGATACTTCCGGGTTGCCGCAATTGCCGGAGGGGTGGGTCTGGGCGAGTTTGGATATGCTGGGAGAAATTGCATCTGGCGTTGCCAAAGGCACAAAGCGTGATGCGCACGTACAAGTTCGCGAAGTACCGTATCTCCGAGTAGCCAATGTACAGCGTGGCTTTCTCGACCTTTCTGAAGTCAAAACAATTTTGGCTACTGAGCGCGACATTGATGAGCTGACTCTGCAAGCCGGTGATGTACTGTTTAATGAAGGTGGTGATCGCGATAAACTTGGACGTGGTTGGGTGTGGCGCGAGGAAGTCGCCAATTGCATTCACCAAAATCATGTTTTTCGAATGCGACCATATTTGCCTGAACTGCTGCCAGAGTTGATCTCGCATCATGGCAACACGTTTGGGAAAACATGGTTTCAAAATGCGGGCAAGCAAACTACCAATCTGGCGTCAATCAACATGACTATGTTGAGGGTGTTCCCAGTGCCATTGGGACCTGCACTTGAACAGCAAGAGTTGCTGACGCAGCTTGAATTACAGATTGAAAACTTGGACAGACAAGAGCGAGCAGTGGAGCTTGGCCTCAAACAATCCACCGCCCAACGCCAAAACATTCTCAAAGCGGCATTCTCCGGCCAAATAGTACCGCAAGACCCGAACGACGAACCCGCCAGTGTGCTGCTCGCGCGCATTCGAGCGGAAAGGTCTGAGCGAGACGCGGTGAAAAAGCCGCGTGGAGTTAAATTGAAGGCGAAAACTTGAGCGCCAGCTTTGTCGCGTATATAGACGAGTCGGGCGACGAAGGCTTTAAGTTTCTGCCGCAAGAACAGGGCAGCTCACGTTGGTTTGTGCTCTCGGCCCTGGTTATTCGTAAGGAAAATGACTTGCAGGTGGTGCAACTAGCCAAGCAAGCGCGCGAAATTCTTAAAAAAGACGCGAAAAAAGTACTGCATTTTCGCGACCTTAAGCACGAACAAAGGGTTCCGCTCGCCCGATTAATCGGTGCCGCACCGATGCGAACAGTCAGCGTGCTGATTTATAAGCCCTCGATTTGCGAACCTGAAATATTTCAGCAACAGGCTTACGCGCTGTATCGCTATGCCACCCGCTTGCTGGTTGAGCGCGTGTCGTGGCTTTGTCGTGACCACCGACGCACCGGGCACGGCGATGGCACGGTAGAGCTGGTGTTCTCAAATCGCAGCGCGATGTCATACGATGATTTACGCAATTACCTACAAAAACTTAAAAGTGGTGACGGCGACAGTGACGCCCGTGTGGAATGGTCGGTGGTGGATCTGGATCGCATTCGTGCGGTCAACCACGACCAGTTGGCCGCCCTGCAGTTGGCAGACGCGGTGGCGTCCGGAGTTTTCTACGCTGTGCATCGCAACCCATATAGTGAAGTGGAAGATCGCTATCTGCGCTTAATGGCGCGCACAGTCTATTGCCACAAAGGCCGAACGGAAGGCTACGGCCTTAAGTTCTGGTGCGACGATGACGTAGAAGTTCAACGCGTCTTGGCTGTTGTAGACGCCGGCCGGGCTACACGATGATTGCGGCAGCAAGCCACTACAACGAAAAACGCCTGCTGAAGCAGGCGTTTGGAAGAGGTGTAGGTCCTGAGTTCGAGGTTTCGGCCCATTCGGGCTGCCGCTGTTGCCAGCGACCTCTACAATTCTCACGCTTACCTACGCAGGTGGTGCTATCTCAATGGGCAATTGATGTCCACGGTAACGTTTGGCGGACCCCCTGCTTGCCAGCGAAACTTGAGTCCGAAGATGCGACAGTATGTGCCGTTTTGGGCTTGATTTGCTTGACGGTCAATTGATAAAACGACAATTACTTTAGGCACCGAAAATTAAAAACTTATAAATCAATTAGATATTTAAATTATTTTTACTTGACGGGTATTTGATTGGAAACTTTTACTTGAAGGCTAGCTGATGAA
>JAYTAO010000179.1:0-1738 GCA_043737435.1 Rhodanobacteraceae bacterium
TACATCGTATTCAGGGCAGAGAAAGTGGCACCAAAACCCATAATGATTGAGATGATCGTGGTCAAAATCCGAATTGCGCGTGTCGATTTATCTGACTGAGCGGAGTAATAAGCGCGCTCGCGGGTCAGCTCAATTTTCAAGCGTGGGTCTGCAACAAGAGTGCTTTTCATCGCATCAAAACTGGCTTCGCTCTGTAGCTGTGCCACCAGCGCCGAGTAAACATTCGGCCTGCCAAAGCTGCTTTGTGCGGTTTCGATATCGACCCACAGCTCGCTTTCATGCGCGTCTCCAGATTCAAAAACGCCGACGATTTTCCAATCGGCACCGCGAAAGCGCACCGTTTCCCCTAAATCTATGCCGGAAAACTGCGACTGTGCCGCTCTGCCAACAATCGCCTCACGTAGCCCCGGCTTAAATCTTTCGCCAGCCACAATACGAACCTCAGGCCGGAGTGTAAAAGCCATTTGTTCGACGCCGCGCAGGGTGACGTTGGCACCGCCTTTCGTTTGGCCTTTGGGCAGCAGCTCGGTAATAATAATCAGCTCACCCGACGCAATAGGCTCGCCAGCGGCATTTTTGGCGATGCCGGGCGCTTGCTTGGCAATGTCTATATCTTGCCGATACAAAATACTGTTGAGCTCGGTTTCAGAGCTTGCGCGTAGCATGACGGTGCGATCTTGTTTGCCGGTTGTTAGCAGCGTTGTCGCAAGGCCGTTGCTCATCGCCATAAGCGACGTCAGTACCGCCACTACCCCCGCCAAACCGACGACAATCACTAGACTAACGCCCATGCGGCTGGGTAACGTGCGCAAATTGGCAAGCGTAATTGCCGCAATTTGATTGAGTGAACTCAGCATTATTTTTCCTATCGTCCGGCTAAAGCGTCAACAATTTTTAAGCTGCGTGCACGCCAAGCAGGTAAAACGCCGACTGCGAACGCGAGCATGATTGCGGTACAAATGGCCTGAATCCAAAGCAGCGCATTACCGGCATTAAGGGCGATTCCAAACTGCAGTGTGGCAAATTTTAATAGGATTACAGCAAACGTCATGCCGACTACAGCACCCAAAATACAGACCAAAAGCGCCTCGGCGAGCACCATAAAAAGCACGGTGAAATCGGTAAAGCCCAGCGTTTTGAGAACCGCAAGTTCGGGGATTCGCTCACGAACGCTCTGCGCCATGGTGTTGCCGACCACCAATAAAATCGTAAAAAACACGGCAAAAAGCACATAGTTGACCAGCAAACCAATATTGCCAAGCTGCCTGGCAAACCCAAGAATAAAGTCTTTTTCCGCCTGAGTCTTAGTTTCATCCGGTGAGTTTTCAAACATGCCGTCGATCGTTGCAGCGATTGCTGCTGCTTGACTGGCATCTTTTAATCGGCTGGTAAAAATTCCCGCAGCACCCTTTCCAAACTGACGCTCTTCATCAAAATAATTAAAATTGATAAACATCTGATTCGCGCGTGCATCCCATTCGCTGTCTTTGCCATAGAAAATTCCGGCAACTTCAAAACTCCAAGATTTATTGCCATCCTGCGTCGGCCAAATGGTTGACTCTAACGGCACTTGATCGCCGACTTTAAAGCCATACTTCGACGCTATTTGACTGCCTATGATTGCGCTGGCTTTTATGGAGCGAAAGCGCTCTTTTTCTGCATCCGTTAACACCCACTCCGGGAAAACCGTAAAAAAGCGGTCCGGGTCAACCGCGAATTGCGCAAAGAAATTTTTCGG
>JAYTAO010000180.1:0-1733 GCA_043737435.1 Rhodanobacteraceae bacterium
TAACAACACTAATAATGTGTGCTGCATGCGGCGCTTTTCCACCGCAAAGCCTGAGGCCAACGCGGGTTTCGCTAGCTCCAAGAACCAGTCGCAAAACTCGTTCCAGGTAAAGTCGTAAAACGCCTGCGCCGCCAAATCAAAACGGTAATCGGCCAGATGTTGCTCAAACTGCGCAATGGTTTTCGCAAACTCTGACGCGATCCATTTTTCCGCAGTGCTGCTGGGCGTCCACGGTTCGTTCGCGGCGAAACTGACGTATTCACAATGCATCAACACAAAGCGCGCCGCGTTCCAAAGCTTATTGCAAAACGCTTTGTAGCCCTCGCAGCGCTTCAAATCAAAATTAATGGTGCGCCCGTGCGTGGCCAAGGCGGCGAAAGTGAAGCGCAGCGCGTCGGTGCCGACTGCGGTGATGCCGTTCGGGTAATCGCGCTTGATGCGTTTGGCAACTTGCGCTTTTACTTCGGGAATCAGCAAGTTGGTTGTAGATTTACGCAGCAAATCATCAAAGCTAATGCCATCGATCAAATCCAACGGGTCGAGCGTATTGCCTTTGCTCTTGCTCATCTTTTTGCCTTCGGCGTCTTGCACGATGGCATTGATGTAAACCGTCTTGAACGGCACGCGTGATTCTGGCGTGGCGAAAGCGGGCTCGAAACTGCCGTCCGCTTTGCGCCCAACAAAATACTGCGTCGCCATCACCATGCGCGCAACCCAGAAGAAAATAATATCGAAGCCGGTTACCAGCACGCTGGACGGCACAAAACGCTGGAACGCCTGCCATTCGGCGGCACGATCTGGCGTTCCACCGGGTTTAGACTCGCCGGGCCAACCTAACGTGGAAAACGGCCACAGCGCGGAGCTAAACCAAGTGTCCAACACGTCGTCATCTTGACGCAGCTCGCCTACCGGTGGCGTATCGCTAGCACTGATCGCATCGGCTTCATTTTCGCCAACAAAAATATTGCCCGCCTCGTCATAAAACGCCGGAATCCGATGCCCCCACCACAATTGGCGGCTAATGCACCAGTCTTGAATATTGTCCAACCACTGCGTGTAGGTATTCGCCCAGTTTTCCGGCACAAATTTAATCGCACCCGAGCGCACCGCCGCCAACGCCGGTTCGGTAATTTCCTTACGGCCCTTGTTGGTTAGATCGACAAACCACTGGTCGGTCAACATCGGCTCGGTCACCGCGTCCGAGCGCTGTGAAATCGGCAGCATCAGTTTGTGCGGCTTGGTTTCAATCAACAAACCCTGCGCTTCTAAGTCCGCCAAAATTTGCTTGCGTGCGACAAAGCGATCCATGCCCTGATACGCGGCGGGCGCGTTGTCATTAACCTTGGCTTCCAGCGTGAAGATATTAATCGGGCTCAGCCCATGGCGCGCGCCCATCGCGAAATCGTTGAAGTCATGCGCGGGCGTGATTTTGACGCAGCCGGTGCCAAATTCCGCTTCCACATAAGCATCAGCAATCACCGGAATCTGCCGATTGGTCAAAGGTAAATGCAGCATGGTGCCAATCAAATGCTGATAGCGCGCATCGTCCGGATTCACCGCCACTGCCACATCCCCAAGCAATGTTTCCGGGCGCGTGGTCGCCACTACCAAACCCGCGCCGCCGTCGACCGAGGGATAGCGAATCAGCCACATCGAGCCGTCTTTCTCGCGGTTTTCCACCTCTAAATCCGACACGGCTGTTTGCAGCGCCGGGTCCCAATGCACCAAACGAT
>JAYTAO010000181.1:0-1728 GCA_043737435.1 Rhodanobacteraceae bacterium
GAAAAAGCGACCGACCCGGCCGAACAAGAGGCTTGGCTGAGCTTTGCTGTGGTTGGCGCTGGCCCTACGGGCGTGGAGTTGGCCGGCACGCTCGCGGAAATTGCGCGCCATACATTGCGCAGTGAGTTTCGCTCAATCGACCCAGCGCGCGCGAAAATCCGGCTGATTGAAGCCGGGCCGCGCGTGTTGGCAAGTTTCCCCGAATCACTGTCCAGGCGCGCACAAAAGCAGCTGGAACGGCTGGGTGTAGACGTGCAGCTCAATGCACCGGTGCAAGACATTGATGCCAACGGCTATACCCGCAGCAATAAAAAAGTCGTGGCGCGAACGGTGCTGTGGGCTGCGGGTGTTGCGGCTTCAGAGCTGGGCAAGATGTTGGAAGTGCCCTGTGATCGCGCCGGACGGGTTTTAGTTGAACCAGATCTGCGCATTCCTGGCCATAACGAGGTGTTCGTCGCCGGTGATCTTGCCAGCCTAAAGCAAAAAAACGGCGCGCCGGTGCCGGGCGTAGCACCGGCTGCCAAGCAAATGGGGCGTTTTGTGGCGCAGCAAATAGCAGCCGAAGTGCGCGGCGGTGCGCACGCCAAAGCGGCCTATGTCTATCGCGACTACGGCAATCTGGCAACGATTGGCCGCTTAGCGGCGGTGGTGGACCTGCGCGGAATACGTTTTTCAGGCGTGCTCGCATGGGCTTTTTGGCTCGTCGCGCACGTGTTTTTCCTGATCGGCTTTCGCAACCGCTTAGTGGTGCTAACCAATTGGGCCTGGGCCTATTGGACCTATCAGCGGCATTCGAGGATTGTGTTGGGTGGCGCGAGCAGTAAGTAGACTCATCTCGCTGTTTGTGCGCCTTTTTGAGCGCACTCATTCCGCGCGCAGGCGCAATGAGTGCGAGGCAAGGTGCTGGTGAAGTTATTACCTGACTGGCATGGCGGGGTCACCAAACAGCATGATTGAGTCCGCTGCTGCTGCATGTTCTGGCGCACGGCGCAGTAGATCCTGCTTCGCGCTCAGCATTACCTCGCCGATGGTATTGACCGAAGGCTCCGAGCTAGCGCCGAGGCGTCCATCTTCCAGCAGATCGAAAAAACGCGTTCCCAAGGCCATGTGGCTACTCGCTTCGGCCAAGCTGCTTGAACCAATCACCGTCGAGGCCAAGGAATTGCTGCGCAGCATTAACGCATGCGCCATGGTGTCCTGATTCGGGGCGACAAAATAGTTATTCCAACATCCCCATTGACTGACGATTGCCGGCAAACCGCTACGTTGGATATTGGCAAGTTGCGTGGTATCGAGCAGATTCTCAAAGCCCCAACGATTTGGACTGGAATGACCGAAATAATTCAGCCAATCAGCTGCACCGGCTAAACCGTCGCGTGCCTTGCTGCGCGCGGCGCTCAAGCCGATTTCATCGATAAGTCCATAATCGCGCTGCTGATCGCCACGCAAATAGCTTAGAAGCGTCCGGCTTTCGGTTGCAAACTGACCGGTTGCGTTGTTACTGGCACCACTCAAAGCGACAAAGCGCTGCGCTGGAGCAGAACCGCGTTTAACAATGGCGGCAATCGCCCGCGATAATTCCAAGTTCGTACGTACCGGCAAACGCCCAATAGCCGCGTCGGGAATGCCATCGGCATTAAAGTCCGAGTAGCTCATGTCAGTTGGCGCAAATCGCACGATGGGATCGTGTTGACGATAAAAGGTCGGAATAAAACTCTGCGAACCCAA
>JAYTAO010000182.1:0-4510 GCA_043737435.1 Rhodanobacteraceae bacterium
ATTGGTCCCCATCGCGCGATGCGGTGGCGGAATTGGTGGCAGAGCGGGCAGCTGAGCACGCATGAGCCACAACATGCTAAATAAGAGTTAGACAATTAATGAGTCGCTGGCTACTGGATTCTTCCGCACTTTTGATTTTGTTACGGGCTGAGCCGGGCCTCGTGCGCATCCAAGAGATCCTTGCGGATGCCAGCGAAATCTTAATTGCCAGTGTGTCAATCGCTGAAATTTCGCGTCGCGCCAAAGAGCTGGGTGCAAGCCCAGCAGAAATTGCCGAAATGATTCGGTTCTGCAAAATGCTTGCCACGCGTTTCATAGACATCTCGGTCAGCATCGCCGAGCGTTCTTTCGAGCTATCGGTATTGGCCAGCGCGCGCGTCCCGCTGGTCGATGCGCTTATCGCCGCGTGCGCCGCCCAGGAGCAAGCCACTTTGCTGCATCGCGACCAGCACTTTTTGCGCATTCCCAGCGAGCAGTTGTTGCAAGAACAGCTTTGAGTTTTTTAAGATGTCGCGCGTAATCTCATGCTTCATTGGCCGCCTTTTCCCGTCTAAATCCAAGCATTGGCTGATAGATCCAGCGAGTTACATCAGCGGGTAAGTCAATAGTGCCATAGCGTTTAGCGGCGTCGGCCAACTCCATGTTTCTTTCAACGCTAAGCACCGCTAACGCCGTCAAGTAATCAGGTGTGGCGAAGTGTGAGATCGAAGGATGCAGAGAAAGCGGCTTGTCGTTCTCGAACATGAACGGCACTGAATGCGTGACGTATTGCTCGCCAAAGCGATGGAACACCAGCGTTCCTGCGTCATCAGGAATTTGCACAAAGCGTGCGTTTTCTCGGCTATTGCGAAAGCGCGTATCGCTCTGTTCGAAGCCGGTAAAATCAGCGTCAAACTATGCCAATCATTCTCATCACTCACGCGCAAAATGTTCCTCTCGGTCAAATTGGTTGGCACCGAACCCTCCGCGTTGAACTGTTTGGCATCGCCGACAATCCACAGCAATTCGGTGAAGTTGGCGCTGCGTATCCAGTGACACGCGATCGCGGTGTTTTTGCGGGCGGTTTTGCGCAGCATTTTACGCAGCGTGTCCAAACCGATTTGTGTGATCGGCGTTTGCCAAGTGCGATCACCTTTGCGTTCGCCGAATTGATCGAGAATGCGGCGGGTTTCGGTCAGGGCGCGTTTTTGGCATTGGCTAATGAGTAGGATATTCATACGTTTTGCGCGCTGGGCTGCACTGCTTTGATCTTCGTCGCTATCAAGAATAGACTGTGTGCTTGCATCAACAGGTGAGTCTTGTATGGCCGTAAACGTGTTAATTCCCGATGATTTGCATCAGCAACTGCGCGAGCGGGCCGCAAAAAGCGACTCCACAGTGGATGAATTTGCTGTGCGTCTGATGCGCGCCGCGATTGGAGTCCAGCTTGAAGATCACCCGATTCGTCAAGATGGCCGATTTGCCTATTTTGACCTTCCGAAAGCTGCGCAGCCGTTGGATTTAGACCGGATCCAGGCTGCGTTGCATGACTAAACGGTTGTTGCTGGACATCAACGCCTTGCTGGCGCTGGGTTGGAGCAATCATCCGTTTCATCGGCCCGTACGTGAACGGCTGTTGCGAATGCCATGTCCCTGGGCAACTTGTGCGTTGGTGCAGCTCGGGTTTTTGAGGCTGAGTATGAATCCTGCTGCCGTTGCCCCCAATGCTGCCGCGGCGGCTGCGCAAGCCCATGCGCTGTTGAAGCAATTGGTTTCTGATAGCGAGCATCAGTACATGGACGCTGCCCCAGCGCCTGCGGATACATCTTCGTTTGCGCGCGCATTGGGGCACAATCAAATCAATGATCTCCAGCTGATTGAAATTGCACGAGCCAATAACTGCTTGTTGTTGAGTGCAGATAAAGGCTTGATTCAACACTTTCCGAACATCGTTGAGCCGCTGCGGCTTCAGTGGCTTGTGTGAAGCAAGGCTGGCCAACAGAATGTTCATTGCGAAACCTTGCCCATGCCACCGGCAATGTCTTTTAAGGTATCAATCATAAAATCCAGCGCCTCGGTCTGGGTCAGAGTTTGAATCACTGCACGGCGAAATTCGCCTTCGTCGTGGCCGGCCACTGCGGATACGAACGCTTGTGGTAGCACGCTCGCATCTTTGATTAAATCGGCGACATCAAACACCAAACCACCCCGTCGAGTTTTGCCGTGCAGTACCGACAAACCGTGCGGCAAACCCAGCACCCAGGTAGCGGTGGCGCCCAAGCCATAGGCCAAATAATTACCATGATCCAGAAATTGATTGGCTGCATCCGTGCCACTGCCACGCTGGCCGCGCGTGAAGGCACCCTATTTGGACGCTTTCGCGGCCAGTGCATAAAGCTGCTGGCTCAGGCGCGCTTCTTCCAGCAGTAACGCAGTGTTATCAACGGCAACTTCGATATTGGTTTTCGCTCGATTCAGGGCCGTGTCGAAGGCCTCGACCGCAAGCTCGAACCCAGCCTCGCGTAGCGGTTTATAGCCCAGCCAAAGTTTGCGAATACGTTCCAAGCGCGCCTGCTGCAGATGTTTTGCCGCGCGCAAGCGCTGGGCGTCGTCAAACCAAATTTTTACCCAGGCTTGTAGATATTCGGTCGCTCGGTATTCGCTTTGTGGGCAAAACCATGCCACTTCAACGTCTAACTCATTCGCAGAAAATAGCGGCGTACCGCCACCGCCACAAAAGCCGACAAGCACGCCCGCTTTCGCCAACTCGCGCATAGCAAGCTGGGTGATGGAAGTGCCAGTACCCAGCAAAATGCTGGTGGTATTGGCAATCGGAATGTTCCAATAGGCCGATTGTTTGCCTTGATCGGTCACGTATTCAACGCGGCCGCCTTTCACCAACACGCGGCAGTGCTCCAGGTAATAAACGTGCGCACGTTTCGAGTGCAGCACGGTCTTAAGATCGCTTGGTGAATTGCTTCGCATCACTCTTTCCCCCGGTGAAAATGTCGCTAATGCATTCCCTAAAACGCCGTCCCTTAAACTTTCGTGTCAAAACATTTACGAACTTATGTGACTAACCGCGGCTGCGCCTTAATTTGCCTTGGCAAAACATTCAGCCCAATCTTGTCGCGGATTTAATCGCGGATGCGAAAATCAGTTACCCGACGGACAATCGCTGGCATCAATCGCCGCCAAAGCCCTCGCCAAATCCTTCGCATGCACCGACACCACCGTTGGCATGCCGCCGCTCAAACCGAACAGGTTTAGAAAATTTATGCCGCTTTTGTAGTGCGCCGCGAACGTCAATGTATCGCGATCAAGCACGGCGGCGATGCGGGCTTGCGCTTGCCCTAACAGCAGCAAATGCGTTCGATCATAGGCGGGCCAATCGGGTGGTACGGTGACTAATACGGTGTCTTTTGCGGCGCGTACAAACTGCGCGGCAAGGGATTCTGCGGCTTGCTGTAGCTGGCGATACGGCTTGCCGACTTGCTCAATCTCGGCCAACATTCCTGCGTTGTTTGCACCGCTCGCGAGGAAGCTAACAATGCTCAGCAGCCAATCTTGGTTCTTGGCTTGGGTCAAAATACTGCGCTGAATAATCTGAGCAAGCTGACTAGACTGGGCACTGCAGGTGTCAATCGCAAACGCATCGCTATCGGCACCCGGATAGCATTCGTGGCCACCGCGCAACCATTTGGCGGCGCTCATTAAGCCATCAAAATCATTGTGGCAAACAATGCTCTCAACCCGCCCGGCATGTGCAACCAGTGCCGGTGTGATCAGCTCCGGGCAAGCACCGTGCTCGGCTTTGCGATGCAATACAAAACGCGAATCGCTGGCAAATTGCGCGTGATGGTCGCTATCGTGGTGATCCACCCACAGCGCCAGACGCGCGCCGAGTTCGGCGATGAACTTGCCAGTCACTTTCTCGAAACTCATGCCACCGGCGTTGGAGGCAAATGCGATATCCAGCACCACCACGCGGCCCGGCAAATTCGCGGCTTTAGGCAAGCTGCGTGGGGTGGCCAGAATTACAGTTGGGTGTTCGGCGTTGGTTGATTGCATAGTCAAAGTTTGGGCGCAAATGGGTCACTAGTGGGCGGCTGCAATGAATTGCCGCGTTTGCTAATCCTGCTCTTTAGGCGCCGGCGCTTGGTCGAATTCAAGCGGCACACAATTACCATATCCACCTGACCCACCGTGCGCATCGCCAGGGCTGCATACCGTGCATGCTGAACGCCCAGCCGCGCGCGCTGCGGCCGGCAATGATGCGCAAATCCGGCAATCGTTTTGGCTTGACCTTTAAAATCACGGATCGTCGCGAGCCAGGATAAAGCGTCGTCTGGGGCGTGTGCGGGTGTGCAAAACAATTCCAGCGCTTATGCCGCTTGCAACATCCCACGGTCACGATCCAGCAGCGTCATCACCTCAAAGCCGGTTTCGGTAACGGCAATCGTGTGCTCCCACTGCGCGGATAAAGATTTGTCTTTAGTCACCACGGTCCAACCATCGGGCAGTAGTTTTA
>JAYTAO010000183.1:0-4503 GCA_043737435.1 Rhodanobacteraceae bacterium
GGAAGACGCTGGCTGAGCTCGTCAAATCGGGCAGTGAGCTGGGGAATGAGGGCATCGGTCATTTTAGAAGTTCCTGTAGTTCGTTCATCAACTTGCGTAACTGGGCATTGATTTCCACCTTGCGGTTAAATTGCTTTTCTTTGGCAAGCTTGCTGGCGGTCTGGTCAACTTTTTGCTGCATTAAAGTCGCTTGTTTAGCCCGGCCAATGCACCCAGCTAGACTTTCGCCTGCCCGTGCAGCGGTGGGCACTAGCCGACGTAATAGCTGCTCGTACAAACCGCCTAAGTCAAGCGCCAAGGGCATGACGGCGCGTTCGCTATCGTTTGCAAACCACGCGGTCGCAAAATACTGACTTAAAAGCCAAGGGTTGGCTTCTAAGCCGCTTGGGCGCTTGTACGCCGCAATTACCTGCGTGCGCCCGTCAAAACTCAACTCGAAAAGAATCGGGTACTGCACCGCGCCATCAATGCAGCGCAACACATCCAGATTCAGCTTTGGCGTTTTCAGCTGGATGCTAAAAACTTGAATCTCCGGCACACCGGCTTGAGCGGTAAGGTTGATCGTTTCGGGGGCTAGCTTGTATTGCCAGACGATCTGTTCTACTTGCGCAATGAACAAATTCTTGAGCTTTGCATTCGTACCCGCGTGTCCATAAATCTTGTTCTTGGGTAAGGTGCGGCCAAAGGCAGCGCGCGCCGGGTAGGCTATTAAAGCGCTCGCTGCTTCCAAGCTCATCCCGCCTCCTGAATCGCCAAAAAGCTAATCAGCTCAAAATCATCTAGCCCGGCAATGGTGTTGACTAGCGCCGTGGTTTTGCCGCTGCTAAACAAGCTGTCCAAGTCTTTTTCGTCCTTTACCTCGATCATTGAGCTGATCGTTTTGCCAAGCAGCTGAGAATAAATCTGCATCTTGCGGCCGTCGGCGGTTTCTTTATTAAACCGTTGGCAGGCGTCCGAAATGGGTAGCGCTTCGCCTTTGCAGCAACTGCGCACCAAATCAAGCAGGCGCTTGACTTGGGTGTGATCGTGAATCACCTGGCCCGCACGGTTAATATAAACCAGATAATACGGGTGCAAACGGTTATGTTGGCTGATATTGACGATGGGGTTGCGATTGCGCAACGTGAAAATTACACCCGCGTGCAGCCCCATTTCTGGCTTTGCGGGCACCACCGCGTGCAGGCCATTTGCCGAATTGTTCAGCTCGCCGTTCGCCTTCACATAGTTGAGCAAGTCCATGCGGAAGTCATTGAGGCCCAGATCCGTAATCGACACGCCGGTTTTTAAGTCTTCCAGCTCAATCACCTCGTCCTGCAGGCGGCGCAGTTGCTCCTTGCGGTAGGACACATCGTTGGCTTGTGCGCTCAGCACATTATCGTCGCCCGTGGCCGATAAGTCGGTGATCATCATGCGGCTTTCAACGCGCTCTTTGAGGTTGATGTACTCATCGAGCGAAATATCGGGCCAGTAGTTGACCAGCTGAATACTGCTATTGGGCGAACCGATGCGATCCACGCGGCCGAAGCGTTGGATGATCCTTACCGGGTTCCAGTGAATGTCGTAGTTGATGACATAGTCGCAATCCTGCAGATTTTGGCCCTCAGAAATACAGTCGGTGCCGATCAGCAGGTCTATTTCAGCGGGCTCTTGCGGCAAAACAACGGCTTTTTCTTTTGAGCGCGGCGAAAAGAGCGTGAGCAATTCTTGGAAGTCATAGCCCTTCTTTAATGTCGATGTTGGCGCTTTGCTGCCCGTTACCTTGGCACTGTGCAGGTGCTGGTCTGCCCACAAAGCGGGTGCCAAGTTCGCATAAAGGTAGTCGGCAGTGTCAGCAAAAGCGGTAAACAGCAAAACTTTTTTGTTGCCGGGGTTAATCGGCGCCGCGAGTTTGCCCAAAATAAGCGCTTTTAGATGCTGCAATTTGGCATCGTCGGCGGGCGTAATTTTATTCATCGACGCCAGCAGGGCATTAATGATTTCTAGATCGGCTTTTAATTCGTGTTCCCAAGACGGTAAATCCATATCGCTAAGGCTGATTTTTACCTTGCCACCGATATAGTTATCGCGCAGGGTCGGTAAATCGTCGTCTTCCTCGTCGAAGTTCTCAAACTGGTCGGTCAATTCGTCGATGCTAGCAACTGCCCCCGTTTGGTTGAAAGCGCTGATCTTTTCCAGCGTGCTCGTGTGATTCACGCGTAAAGATTGTAGCGTCAGTCGGAACGACTCAATTGAACTTTCAAGGCGTTTAAGCAGGTTCGTCGTCATCAGAGCCTGCAAACTTCTTTCGCGATCCACCTGCTTGAACTTGGTTTTGCCACCGGCCACTTGGGTGTCGTAGATCTCCTCGTACTTTTTAAGTCGGCTCGGAAAGATATAGCTGATGGGCGCATAGACGGCGAGCTTGAGCAAGGAAAGCTGGTCGAAAATATCGTTAAAACTCATCACGTCAGTTCGATGCGTCAAGGCGCAGTGGAACGACAAGGGTTTGCGCCGTTCTGGGAATTGGCCGATGTCTTTGGTGTCGTAAAACGTCTGAATGTGTTTGCGTGAACGCGCGATGGTGACGCTGTCGAGCAGCTCAAAAAAGTCAAAATCGAGTGATGTCAAAATCGCGTCGGCGGTGCGCTCTTCAGGCTGCAGCTTTACCCAAGCGTTGAAACTGGCTTGCGCACCTCGAAAAATTTCCTCCACGGGTTTTCCCGTACGCAATTTCTTGCTGAGCTTGGCGGAATCCCCTTCATAGGCTAACGCTAACTGGTTGCGCAAATCACTAAAACGGTTGTTCACCGGCGTGGCTGAAAGCATCAAAACCTTAGTTTTCACGCCTTGCTTGATCACTTGGTTCATCAACTTCTGGTAACGCGTTTCCTTATCTTTAAACACGTCGTTATTGCGAAAGTTGTGCGACTCATCAATGACGACAAGATCGTAGTTACCCCAGTTGACGCGGTTGAGGGGTATGCCGAAAGATTCACCGCTCGTGCGGCTAAGGTCGGTATGGCAAAGCACGTCGTAGTTAAAACGGTCACTAGCAAAGATATTGGTTTTAAGGTTGCGGTTGTAGTTGAGCCAGTTGTCCGCCAGCTTCTTAGGGCACAGCACCAGCACGGAACGATTGCGCAGCTCGTAATACTTGATTACAGCCAGCGCGGTAAAGGTTTTGCCCAACCCGACACTGTCCGCCAAAATGCAGCCGCTGTAGCTTTCCAGCTTATTGATAATGCCGGTGGCCGCATCCTTTTGGAAATTAAAAAGCTTGTTCCAAATTAACGAGTCTTGGTAGCCAGTACGGTCATTGGGCAGCACATCTTCATTGATGTCGTCGAGGAATTCATTAAAGATGTTGTAAAGCATCAGGTAATAAATGCTCTCGGGTGAGTTTTCTTGATAAACCGAGGCAATGTAGTCGCAAATTTGTGCCGTTACGTCCTCGACTTTGGACGGGTCATTCCAGATCTGATCGAACAGATTGAGGTAAGTCGCTGTAAACGCAGCCTCGTCCATTTTGGTAATCAGATTGGAGATAGCGTTGCCTTGCTGATAGCCAAGATCAACGGCGGTAAATCCTTGCAACGGCATATAAGCAGCGTTCGCGCCAGTGGTTTCGACACAGGCAAACTGCTGCATGGGTGCCCGGTTGCGATTGGATTTAAAGGTGGCCTTGCGTCGCATCCACTCTGCGCACTCTTTGGCGATAGCGCGCTGTGTTAACTTGTTACGCAGTTGAATCTCAAACTCGCTGCCGAAGAGGCTGCGCTCTCGATCCACCTTGGGTATGTGAAACTCACGGCGTTCCTTGCGGATTTTGTCGGTGACTTCGTTGGCTACGAATGCGGGCGAGGTGAAAATGAAGCTGAGTTCTTCGATCTTTTCCAGCTCTGTTTTCAGCGCTTCGAAGGCATACATTGAAAAGCAGGAAGCAGCAATTTTCACTCGCGCCCCCGGCTTGAGCGAATGCTTCAGGTCATCGCCAAGCAGGCGGTTAATGTTGTCGATGAGTTCCATCAGTGATTCACCTTGACGGGATCACCTTCAGGGCGATCAAGATTATTTAGTGTCGATTGTTGGCTAATGTGACCGCGTAAAGTGGCGAGCCCTAATTCCAAGAACAAACCACCTTGCCGCACTGGCCGGAATCCATCAAATCAAAGCCTTTTTGGAAGTCATTGATGGGAATTTGGTGCGTCAAAACTTTTTGCAGCGGGAAGCCGGTTAGCACCATTTGCGTCATCTTGTACCAGGTTTCATACATCTTTCGGCCATAGATGCCCTGCATGGTCAGGCCTTTGAAGATCACTTTGTCCCAGTCAATGCCAGCACCTTTGGGCAAAATGCCGAGCAGCGCGACTTTGCCGCCGTGATACATGCAATCGAGCATGTCGTTAAAAGCATGCGGGTTGCCGCTCATCTCTAGCGCCACATCGAAGCCTTCCATGTGCAAGTCTTGCATGACCGCTTTTAAGGACTGCTTGGAGACGTTGACCACGCGCGTGGCGCCCATAT
>JAYTAO010000184.1:0-1723 GCA_043737435.1 Rhodanobacteraceae bacterium
CTTGTAAGTCTTTGTTTTTATTGGTGCCGACACACGGATTCGAACCGCGGACCTCCTGATTACAAATCAGATGCTCTACCAACTGAGCTATGCCGGCAAAAGTCGTGGCCTGCAGGAACTGCTAAGCGGACGCTTTGTTTAAACGAGGCGGAAGAATACCCGGCGGAGCGGAGTTGACACAAGCGCGGCGGTGCAGGAGTTTTGGACAACCATTCATAAACTCGCTCACGATCTGCAATCGTGAATAAGCGTAGTTTAAATGCTGCACTGCAGCGTAATTCGATCAAATCCATCGGTAACCGGCCTATACTCGCGCGATTTATTTTAATTGAAGGTTTTGTGATGCCTGCAATCGCTTCTCCGGGCAAAACCCGTGGCTTCATTATTCCCATCGGCGGTGCCGAAGATCGCACGGGAAGCCGCGAAATTTTGAAGCGTTTTGTCGGTCTTTGCGGGCCCAAGCCGTCCATCGCGATCATTCCCACGGCATCGCGTCTTGAGGACACTGGGCGCAACTATCAGGATTTGTTTCGGGATTTGAACTGTGCGAATGCTGAAGTTTTGAACTTTACCAATCGCGATCATTGCGATGACGTCGATTCGCTGAACTATTTGAGTCAGTGCGATGGCGTATTCATCACCGGCGGCAATCAGCTGCGTCTGTCGACCACCATCGGCGGCACGCCAGTTGCCAAGCTACTGCGGCGGCGCAACGCAGATGGCATGACCGTTGGCGGCACCTCGGCCGGTGCGGCGATTATTCCAGAACACATGATTGCTAGTGGCGATGAAGGCCCGACGCCGCGTGCGCGCATGGTGCAATTGGCACCTGGGCTTGGGCTTTCCAATAAGATTATGGTCGATCAACATTTTCGCCAACGTGATCGCATGGGGCGTTTGCTGACCGCAATTGCGCTGAATCCGTTTGCGATGGGTTTGGGCATAGACGAGGACACTGCGGCTTTTATCGGCCCGGACAACATTGTCGAAGTCGTAGGCTCGGGCACGGTGACCTTTATCGACCCGTTTGAGATTGACCAATGTTCCATCGCCGAAGCGGACGCGAACGAGCCGATACAGCTGACGAATTTGCGTTTGAGCGTGCTCAAGCACGGCGGGCGCTTTAATCTGGACACGCGCAGGGCGCTGCAGTGATGCAAGTGCAAGACACGGAAAACTCTCGCTTTTCGGTGCGGGCGATAGAAGCGCGCGATGACGCCGCGGTGCGCCACATAATCGAAACCGTGATGCCGCAATTTGGAGCGGGTGGTGCGGGTTTTGCCATCCATGACGCCGAAGTCAAAGCCATGTTCAACGCCTATCAAATTCCACGCGCTTGCTACTTCGTGGTTGAGCATGACGGTGTTCTCGCCGGCGGCGGCGGCATTGCAGCACTTGCTGGTACGGGCGATGCCAGCGAAGTGTGCGAGCTACGCAAAATGTATTTTTTGCCAGAATTACGTGGTCTAGGTGCCGGAAGTGCGCTGATGCGGACGTGTTTGAAGGCCGCACGCGAACTCAACTATCACGAAGTCTATTTGGAAACGTTGACGGGCATGGATGCTGCGGTGAAATTGTATGAGCGCACTGGCTTTAAGCGTTTAACTGCGCCGATGGGTGCGACTGGGCATTTTGGCTGTAATCGGTTTTATTCGTTGGCGATTTAAGCCTCGAAGTGAGTGCACCAACGGGAAATCAAAGCTGGCTAATCCACGTCGGCATT
>JAYTAO010000185.1:0-1722 GCA_043737435.1 Rhodanobacteraceae bacterium
TTTTATTCTTCAAGTGCTTGCATGTATCCAGAGCACAATCAACTCGACCCGAATAACCCAAATTGTGCGGAAGACTCCGCTTACCCGGCTAATCCGGACTCGGAATATGGTTGGGAGAAGCTCTTCAGCGAAAGGTTGTTCTTGGCGTATAAACGAAATCGTGGTCTGAACGTAAGAATCGGGCGATTCCACAATATTTTTGGCCCTGAGGGCAGCTGGAACGACGGCCGGGAGAAAGCACCCGCAGCGCTATGTCGCAAAATTGCGATGGCAGCAGAACAAAACGGAGAAATTGAAATGTGGGGTGATGGCTCACAGACGCGCTCCTTTCTCTATATCGACGAATGTCTGGAAGGCCTGTTGAGGTTGACACGATCTGATTTTGTTGGACCGGTGAACATTGGCTCGGACGAAATGGTCAGCCTCAAGCAATTTGCCGAAATGATTATGGAAATTGCGAAAAAGCCGGTCACGATCAAACACATCGCTGGCCCACTTGGGGTGCGCGGCCGCAATTCCGACAATCGTTTAATCAGCGAAAAATTAGGCTGGGCACCGCATGAACCGCTGATGTTGGGCTTGCGCAAAACTTACGTGTGGATCGCCGAGCAGGTGCACGCCAAAAAAATTGATGCGGGCTAAACCACGATCCCCGCCCAGCGCTTTTTCCATGCTGCTGGGCGAAATTCTGGGATCGCAAGCGCAGTAATTAAACGGGTGTCGTCACGCCAAAAGGATCGGAATTCACCTTTCAAGCCGGTTTTGTAGAAGTGCGAGAGGTAGGACCAGTCACAATGGAAGTAATCGCTGAGCCACTGGTCGAAATCATGTACCTTGGCCTCATGAAATAACGCGAGCGAAAAGCGTGCGGCGTCCAATTCGTATTCGTAAAGTTCAAGCATGCGCTCGCGACTCAGGTTCGGATCCGGCGTTTGATTGCCAATCGTGCGGCCGCGCTCACTTAAATTCCATTGCACCGTGTGGCCAAACAGGTGCGCAATAATGAAAAGTGCGTCTTCTGAAGAATTGTCATAGTCAACTTTAATTTCCGCGCCGTCCAAATCCCCACTAAAGGGGTCAGCGACATCTGCAATCATCACGGGTATCGCATATTTTGTTTCGATATGGCGCTCAATTTGATTGAACGCGGTGCGAAACTCATCCGCGTTATGCCTAAGCATGCTAGGCCTTATCCGGCAAGGTCACTGAAAGCTCGAAAATATCTTGATTGCCATCTTTTTGCATTTTTACCGTGACCGCGTCGCTATCGACGTTGACGTATTTGCGAATTACTTCAAGCAATTCTTTGCGCAGCACCGGCAAATAATCTGGTGCATCGCGGTTCGAGCGCGCTTGCGATACCAGAATGGTCAGCCGTTCACGCGCTAAACTTGCGGTGCCTTTGGGCCGGGCTTTAAAAAAATCAAATAGGCTCATTGCTCAGCCTCCAAAAATGCGCTGTAGGAAGCCTTTTTTCTTAGGCTCCAAAAACCGATACGGCCGGGTTTCACCTAAAATTCGGCGCACCGCATCATCGTATGCCATGCCAGCTTCGGAGCTTTCCTCCAAAATAACCGGTGTGCCTTGGTTCGATGCCTGCAACACATCCGGTGACTCGGGGATCACGCCAATCACTTTCAAGCCAAGGATATCCTCAACATCTTTAACGCTTAACATTTCCCCACGTTCAACGCGATCTGGGGCATAGCGGGTTAACAGCAA
>JAYTAO010000186.1:0-10956 GCA_043737435.1 Rhodanobacteraceae bacterium
GCCAGTGCAGCTCAGCGGCGTCTAAAGACAGCTGCAGCTGGGTCAAGGGCGTGGGCTTTTTTAGCAGCGCGCACGCCGGTGCCAGTAGCGTCGTTGCCGCAAGCCCAGCCAATAATGTCATCGTTCGCAAAGCGTTCATTGATTTTTCTCCGTGGCTACAGGTTTAGCCTGATAAACCGGCAGTGCCTCGCGCCCCAAGACATAGTCGGCCGGTGCGGCGTCAAAGTGTTCGGTGATGCGTACCAAATTGTCGGTAGCTTGGCGCAAGGAGCTTAGCGTCCCGGCCAATTCGCCGCGCGCTTGGCCGTCAATACCGCGCACTGTGCGGGTAGAACTTTTCGCGAATTGATTCACTGCGCCAACCGCCTTGCGAATTTCGCTGATCGCCTCATGCGCCTCGCTGATCGCGGCATGCGCCTCGCTGATCGCGCCGGGAAGGCGTGGATAGTCTTTTTTGGCCATGCCACTGATTGTCTCGAAGTTTTCTAGCATGCCGGAAATGCGCGCGGTATTTTCCTCGTTAAACACGGACGTCACCCGCACCATAAGCTCTTGCGCTTTTTGCAGCACACCCGTTCCATCCACCATCAATTGCGTCAGCGTTGAAGGAATTGAAGCAATGGTAGGCACTGAATTAGGCTCAATTTCACGCAGCAATCTAGCACCGGGCGTGCCCCCAATCAGCTCGATTACGGCAACACCGGTCAAACCGGTGAAGCTCAGCTGCGCTTTGGTATCGGTTTTAATCGGCGTTTGCTCGGTCATGCGTACCCGCACAATCACCACGCGCGGGTCGATTGGATCTAATTTTAATTTGCGCACTTCGCCGACTTGGACGCCTTGAAATTGTACTAAACCGCCCTTGGCCAAGCCAGCAACTGATTCCTCAAAACGAATATCGTAGTCCTGGTAGTCCTTGCCCAACTCAAGTTTTCCTAACCAAAGCGCGAACAGCAGCAGCACTGCCAGTACCGTAAGCGAGAACATACCAATCAAAAAATAACGCGCATGAGTTTCCATTTTATTGCCCTTGTTTGTCGTGTGCGCTAGCGGCCACACTGTTGGTCGGTGCGCTAGCAACTTTGTCGGTCAGCGCGGCCGCTTGAGCCGGATTAGCATTTGCATTTGCGGATGCAGCGTTGCGTCCACGCGGGCCAGCAAAGCACGCTTGAATCCATGGGTGTGGGTTCTGTGCGATACGGGCGGGCGTATCAATTGCGATGACTTTTTTGTCGGCCAATACCGCCACGCGATCACAGCAGGCATAAATCGAATCTAGATCGTGGGTGATCAAAACCACGGTCAAATCTAGGCTGCGTTTGAGCGTTACCAACAGGCTGTCAAGTTCCGCGGCACCAATGGGGTCCAGCCCGGAACTGGGCTCATCTAAAAATAAAATCTGCGGATCCAAAGCCAGCGCCCGCGCCACGCCGACGCGCTTACGCATGCCGCCGGAGAGCTCGCTGGGCACTTTGTAGGCTGCATCTGGATTTAAGCCTACCAACGCGATTTTTAGCCGCGCCAACGCCTGCATTAGCGGCACAGGTAAGGGTTGATGCTCAACCATCGGCAGCAGCACATTTTCTAACACCGTCAGCGTGGAAAAAAGCGCGCCATCTTGAAACATCACACCCCAATGGCGCGCCACTTTTGCTTGTTCGGCGGGCGTGGCTTTGACCATGTCCACGCCCAACACCTTTAGCTCGCCACTGCTGGGCTTTTGCAGGCCAATAATTGAGCGTAGCAGTACCGATTTGCCGGTGCCCGAGCCGCCTATGATCGCCAACACCTCGCCCCGACGGATATTCAACGCAAGATTTTCATGCACGATTTGGTTACCGAATTTATTGCCCAAGCCCTGCACCTCAATGATATTTTCTGCCGCATCTGGCGCATCGGTGGTTGCCATATCTCGCGCAGCCGGATCAATTGGCTTGGCTTGCTCTGGGGTCCAAGTGGGTTCGGTGCGCACGGGTGTCATACGCGTTCCCGGCTAGTGAGTTCGGTTCGCGAGCGGGCCTTCTTGGAGAAAAACTCTGCCAAAAAACTGATTTGCGTTTCGCGCATTGATGAAATTGCTAAGCAAACCATCACAAATCCAGCTGCATAAACAAAACCGCAAACAGCGCGTCCACAACGATGACCAAAAATATCGACTGCACCACTGAGCTTGTCGTGTGCAGGCCGACGGATTCGGCGCTTCCAGATACTTTTAACCCTTCCAAGCAGCCGATCGATGCAATTAAAAAGGCGAACACCGGCGCTTTGAGCAGCCCTAGCCATAAATAATACAGCTCGGTATTGTCCTGCATGCGAGTTAGGAACATAACTATCGAGATATCGAGCGAAGTTGCGCCCACCAGCGCGCCGCCAAAAATACCGGCTAGCACTGCTAGGAAACTAAGCATCGGCAAGGTAATCAGCAAAGCGCAGACGCGTGGAATCACCAGCAATTCAATGGGATCCAATGACAGCGCTTTAATCGCGTCGATTTCCTCACGCGTTTTCATCGATCCGATTTCGGCGGTAAACGCACTACCCGAGCGCCCGGCGACCAAAATGGCGGTAAGCAACACACCAAATTCACGCAAAAAGCTCACGCTGACGATGTCGACGGTCAAAATTCCTGCGCCGAAGTCTTTCATTGCGCTGGCGGAAAGATAGGCGACGACCGCGCCAAAAATAAAACAAAGCAGGCCGATAATCGGCACGGCATCTAAACCGGTGCGCTCGATATGGTGCACCACGGAAGTCATGCGCAGCTTGCGTTTGCCGGCCATAATGGCCCAGAAGCAATGAAAAATGGCGCCGAAGAACGAAATCAGCGCCAGGGCTTGCGTCCACAGTCCTTGCACGATTTCGCCGATCCGGGCGACCCATTCCACTAAACCTTTACGCGCACTTGGTGGGGCTGGCGCAGTACTGGCATGCTCTGCGATTAGCTTCAACAAAATCTGTTGTGCAGGTGCAACGTTTTGGAATTTGCTCAAGGCTTGCGCATAATTTGCCGCGCCATCTGCTGGTGCCGCATCCGCGGCGGCCGCGCCAACACTAGGCCCCAATTTCGGGTCCAATAGGCGCAGCAATACCAGTGCACCGGCCGAATCTAAGGCGTCAATTTCAGCTAGATCGAGCGCGGTAGGCACACTTTTCAGTGCTGCGATTTCAGTCAATAACGCCGGGATTTGGCTCATGGTGCAATCGCCACGCACCTGCAAAACTCCGGCGTCGGCGGCATTCGCCCATTGCAAGCGTGTTGCGGGAGCCGCGGTCACGGGCGAGCACTGCCCAGCATAGATTGCGCACTACGCATTCAGACGAATCTCATCGCTGTGCTTGGGATAGGGCGCGGCGCTGACTTCATCAACGGCTAAACCTGCCAATTTACTGGCGTAGCCATGATTAATATCGCGGTGGTGCGCTTCATCGGCGCGCACCAAAAGCACCACATCGCGCAGGGTGGCATCGTCACGCATCTGCCAGTATTGTTTGGCAATCGCTGGTGCCGCGACGTTAGGCGAACGCCCCTCATCAATTTCTAGCAGATATTGCGTGTAGCTAAACACCGCTTCTTCCTCAAAATAGCCTACCACGCGGTGTGCGGTGCGCGCAGAAACTAGGTACAAAACAAAGAAGCCAATAAAAAACAGCCACTGCACCAAAATAACGACGGAGCGCTCAAAAAAATTCGGCTTAGCGATTTCGATAAACGTCATCAAATGCATGCGCTCGTTTTCTGCCTCTTCTAACAACGTACGTATCCAGCCATCGTCATCAATCATGCGGCGCAAACTAGTTAGGTGCGTAATCATACCGCCGACCATACCCGGCACGGCGGCCACGGTTTCCAACACAATCGCACGGTGGCCATAGCGTTTAGCGAAAAAAGTGTCCGCGCAAAAACGCAGCACTTTGGTAAACAGCAATGCAAAGCGATCTGAAAAGCCCTTCGGTGCGTGATGCCGCGCGGAAGAACTTTCCGGCAAATTTTGCTCAAGCTTAGGCTCGCTGTGCGCAATCCCAAGGCTGCTTGCATCATCGTTGGGCGTAGTCATGTGCGGGTACTCGTACTTAAGGCTAGCGAGCGTGGGTGCAGCGGCGTTTTATTTCTGTGCGGTGGCAAACCTTAGCCCGATGAAAAGCCCGTGCCGACCGGCGCAGGCTTAAATTGATTTTGCTAAGGCTTATCTAGCTTAGTCTCAGGCGCAGTCGTGTCAGTCCAGTAACCACGGCGGCCGTAGTGACGGTATAAGCTGAGCTCTTGATCCCGAGTCAGCTCCGCAGCGGCATCATAGGCAGGCGCGTTTTTTATAAATTCGCGACTCAGTCCAACGGTAACACTTTGCTCCGCCCAGTTCACACCGGTGATCCAATGCGGTGCAACCAAAACCTTTTGGCCTATCCACCAATTGCTCGTATCGATAATCAAATATCGTATCGCCCACGTTTGATCATCGACCACAAAGCCTGCAACATGACCGATTTCGCCGTCCGTTGCGTGGATGTGGTGGCCAATAGTCGCGTTGCAGCTGCGCAGGTGCGGATCGTCATTACGATGGCGTTCGCGCTGATCCGCTAGATGCGCCTCCAGCTCGCGTTCCCGTTCAACGCGATCCACGCCATAGCCTGCGTAGTCGGGTGCCATCGCATAGGGATAAAGTCCCTCACCCCACATGCCGCCGCCGCCCCAGTACGCTGGATAGTTGTAATAGCTGAGGTAGAGTTCTTCGTTTTGTCGTGACACCGGTTTGTCGGTGTCGATATTCGGACTGTTTTCCACCTGCGCCTTGGTAATCGAAACCGCCAAGGTGTGCGCCAGAAAATCTGGCGCTTGCAGGGAAATCGGTGAAATTAATACTTTGCGACTGGACAGCCACGTTCCGGTTTCGGCGATCAGATAGCGTACGGCCCAATTGTCATCATCGAAGTAAAAATCCTTCACCTGACCAATTTCGCCATCGGTGGCGCTGATCTTATAATTCTCAAGCTTATTTATATCGTGCAACATGGGCGATTCTTTTTGAGTTGAGGGATAGCAAAGGGCGAGCGCAGCGGGAAATAGCGATTTAAGCAGACGCGGTCATTGGCAAAATCGGAGCCGTGATCCACTCATCGCTAATGTGCGCGCTGAAGCGCAAACGCGTCTGTTCGTTTGCGCACTTGCCCCATCTAGAATTCAACAAAACGATTAGCCGCGCTGTCATGTCAGTATCCTCAAGGTGGCGGTCAAATCGCGGCTACGCTGGCGTGGACTAAGCTAGAGCTAGGCTGTAGCTTGTTAATTTTGTGCATCGAGCTCAAAGCCAAAGAGTCCGATGTCGCTGCACATATTGACCCAGCGTCGTTGCCGGGCGCCGGAGCAAATCAGCGGCTTGCGGGGTCACGCAGCACCAAGTGACCTACGTTGCCGGTTGCCCGCGTGGTTGTCCAGCGCATCAATGCCGTGACTTCAGCGCCTGCGGCGGTTTTGTAAAATTCTAGCGCTTCTTCACAACGGCCGCCAAAGCTTAGGTAGCTTTGTATTTTCATGACTATTCCTTAAGTAGTTTTTTCAGGTTTTTTTCAGTTAATTATTCGTCTAGTATCGGAACGAAGCCGCCATAAACCATGCGTTTGCCATCAAACGGCATATCGCCAAGTGCTTTCATGCGTGGATCGTCCATGAATTTTCTATTGCCCGCGTCGCGGGCCTCTTTCGATGGCCATTCGATCCAAGAGAACACCACGTTCTCATGCCCTAAGGCTTGCACGGCGCGCTTGAAATCGGTGACTTTGCCATCCGGCACATCATCGCCCCAGCATTCCACCACGCGGGTGGCACCAAACTCTTTTAGAAGCGATGCGGACTTCGCCGCCATTGCCCGATAAGCCTCTTTATTCTCAGGTGTTACTGGAATCAAAAATCCGTCGATGTAACTCATAGTTGTTGTTCCTTCGCTTGTGTCAGTCAGGCAATAGTTGATTAAATCCAGCCCCCAACTAATGCATTTAGGGCCAAGCTAGCCCAGCTCGGTCGGGGTGTGTGTCTGCAAACGAACACAGCCCCGCATTAGATTTTGGTGGTAAAGCAAATTGGGATCGGCGTTTTATCCTGCAGTCTCGGTGCAATAGGAGCGCTATCGAACTGAAGTCGCACAGCGCTCAGGCCGACATTTGTGGCATCCAGATTTAGCCCGCAACTCAACACAGCGACGCAACCCATGTCTGAAAACCTAATTTCAAAGTCAACCATCACCATCCAAAGCGGCCCGAAAGCGGTTTGGGACGCGCTGACAAACCCGGAAAAAATTAAGCAATATATGTTTGGCGCTAACGTGGACAGCAGTTGGCGAGTAGCCAGCCCGATCACCTGGAGTGGAGAATTTGAAGGCCAGAACTATCAGGACAAAGGCGTAGTCACTGCATTCATGCCCTATCAAAAATTGGCCTACACGCACTTCAGCGCGCGCTCGGGCATGCCTGATAAACCCGACAATTATCATCATGTCATGATCAAAATAGAGGATCTAAACGGCAGCTTGCGGCTAACGCTTACGCAAGACAACAACGCCTCGGAAAAGGCCAAGCAACAATCGCAGCACAACTGGGCAGCGATGTTGGCCGGACTTAAAAAGTTAGTGGAAAGCGCTGCCCGCCCATGAGCGATCCAAGCATCAGTGATGTTGCAATTGCAGCGAAAGAATTCGATGCCGATATCGAGCATGGATTAACCGCGCAGCAGGCAGCGCAACGCTTACAACAATACGGCGCAAACGCGCTCAGATCTGCGCCACGTGCGCCGGCGTGGCGGCGGATGCTGCGGCAATTTCAAGACCCACTGATCTATCTTTTGTTGGCCGCAATTTTGATTGCGCTGATTGCATGGATCGTCGAAGGGCGCCTAGGTTGGCCGGTGGATGCCACCGTCATTGCCGCGATAGTCTTGCTCAATGGCGGCCTGGGCTTTGCTGAGGAGGCCAAGGCACAAAACGCGGTGGCAGCACTGGCGCGCATGACCGAGGCGAATTCCGGGGTGCTGCGCGATGGCGCGCTAAAACATATTCCGAGCGCTGAGTTGGTGCGTGGTGATGTGCTAGTACTGGCTGAAGGCGATGCCGTAGGTGCTGACGCTCGGCTGTTTCAGGCAGCGGCCTTGCACGTGCAAGAGGCCTCGCTGACGGGCGAAAGCGTGGCGGTACTGAAAGACCCAGCCACTCTGGCGCAAACGGCAGCGTTGGGGGATCGCTTGAATATGGTGTTCAAAGGCACGGCGATTGCGCAAGGCACCGGCCGTGCAGTGGTAACCGCGACCGGCATGGACACTGAAATGGGCCACATCGCTGAATTATTAGAAGCCACGGTAGAAGCCCCTACTCCGCTGCAGAAAGAAGTTGCACGCTTGGGCCGTATGCTCACTATTGCCGTGCTGGTAATCGCGCTGGTTGTGGTCGGTAGTATCCTAATGATGTCCAATATTCGCAGCCTCAGTGATGTGATTCCGGTATTGCTGCTTGGCGTGTCCTTAGCGGTCGCTGCGGTGCCGGAAGGCTTGCCTGCGATTTTGTCGGTGGTGTTGGCTCTGGGGGTGCAGCGCATGGCGAAGCATCAGGCGGTGGTGAAAAAACTGTCCTCGGTGGAGACACTCGGCTCGGCTACGGTGATCGCCTCGGATAAAACCGGCACGCTGACCAAAGCGGAGATGACTATTGAGCGCGTGCTTAGCGCGTCAGGAGGCACGCATATCAGTGGCGTTGGCTACACGCCGGAGGGCAGCATGACTAGTGACGCTGCTAGCAAAACGCCCAGTGGCGCAATTAACGCAACAGCTACTGAAGCGGGTGCAGCGCTTACCGGCGCTTTGCGCGAAGAGCAAATTGTCGTGCTGAGTGGCGGCAGCTTAGCGGGCAACGCCAGCTTGGAAAAGACGGCAGACGGCGAATGGACGATCCATGGGGATCCAACCGAAGCCGCCTTTTTGGTCGCCGAGCGCAAGCTGGATGGCGATGGCATCCGCGCGCGGCGCGAGCGACGTTTTGAGCGTGTCGGCGAGATCCCGTTCAGCTCCGAACGCAAACTGATGTCCAGCATTGAACGTGATCATGAACATAACGACGAACTCGTGCTGATCACCAAAGGCGCGCCGGATATTTTGTTAGGCCGCTGCGTGAGTGTGCGTGTAGGCATGCAAACCATGCCGCTGGATGACACGCTGCGCGCCAAATTGCTGGCCGATGTAGACAGCTTGACCGACGCCGCCCTGCGCACCTTGGCGGTAGCTTACCGGGTGCTTGCCCCGACTGAAACAAATCAAGCCACGCAGTCCAATTTGGCGCTGGAACGTGATCTAGTTTTTGTGGGCACCGTCGGCATTATTGATCCGCCGCGTCCTGAGGCTAAGGCTGCAATCAGCGAGGCGCACCGTGCCGGCATACGCGTGATTATGATCACCGGTGACCACCCGCGGACCGCCGCGCGCATTGCGCAAGATTTAGGCATCATCAACGCCGGTTCGACGGCGCTAACGGGTGCGGAACTAGAATTATTGGACGAAGCTAGTTTCGCAAAGGCAGTTGGTACAACCTCGGTATACGCCCGTGTCGCGCCGGCGCACAAGTTACGTATAGTGCAAGCGCTGCAGGCCAGCGGCAATGTGGTGGCGATGACCGGCGACGGCGTCAATGACGCGCCTGCACTGAAGGCGGCCGATATCGGTATTGCGATGGGCCAAACGGGCACGGAAGTCAGTAAAGAAGCGGCCAAAATGATTCTGGTCAACGATGACTTTGCCACGATCGTTGAGGCCGTGCGCGAGGGCCGACGCGTATTCGACAATATCCGCAAGTTCTTGCGTTATCTGCTGACATCCAACATGGGCGAGGTGCTGACCGTTTTCCTTGGCGTGATTGGCGCCAGCGTGATTGGGCTGGACGCTGCCGCTGCCGGAGCGGCCGGCTCGCACGGCGGCGTGGTATTGCCGATGCTGGCAACCCAGCTGTTGTGGATAAATTTGGTTACCGACGCCGCACCTGCCTTGGCTTTAGGGATTGATCAGCCGACCGACGATTTAATGGCGCGCAAACCCAGGTTGGCAGGCGCGCGCCTAATTGATACGCGGATGTGGATTGATGTGTTTCTGATCGGAATCGTAATTGCGATGACCTCGCTTTTTACCATTGATGTTTTTTTACCGGGCGGGCTGATTGAGGGCTCGTTCGATCTAGTCACCGCGCGCACCGCAGGTTTCACGGTGCTGGTATTCGCCTGTTTGTTTAACTGCTTTATCGCTCGCTCTGATAGTTCCAGCGCGTTTTCGCGGCTATACACTAACCCATGGCTATGGGGCGCAATCGCACTGTCGTTGGCACTTCAGATTGCAGTCGTCCATCTTGGCTTTCTCAACGTTGCCTTTGGCACCAAGCCGCTAACGCCGGGTCAGTGGTTGTTTTGCGCGGCGATGGCAAGCTCGGTGTTGTGGATTAGTGAACTGCGCAAGCTGGCGCTAAGGCTATGGTTGCACAGACAACGCCCTGAGCTAGCGCCAACTAAAGCGCGTTAGCGCACAGATCGCCTTGGCAAGTAGTCAGCACTATCGGCGCGTTGCAATGACGGGATGAGCGCGATGAACACCAAATTGGTTAGCAGCATTGAAGCCACTACCAAGCTGCGATTGGCGACCGCGAGCACTGATACCATTTTGCAAGATGTCGCTAAGTTACTGACCCGCGAACAGGTCAGTCTGGTCGTAGTGTGCGCCGCCCACGGCGCGATGGCGGGAGTGATTAGTAAAACCAATTTGGTTTCGCACATCGCCCAGCCTTCTACAGTCAGCGCAAATTCTAGGGCAAAGGATGTTATGAATACTGAGGTTGTTTTTTGTAGCCCAGATGATGATCTGAGCACAGTTTTAGCAATGATGAAAGCGCGCCACTTGGTGCACATTCCTGTGCTGGATGCCAAAGGTGTGCCCTTGGGCGTCATCAATGCCCACGATGCGCTAAACGCAATGCTTAAAGAAGAAAAATACGAAGAGGCATTGCTGCGCGATTACGTGCTCGGCATTGGCTATCAATAACAATTGGCTATCAATAAAAATCGGCTATCAATAACAATTGCCTATCAATAAAAATCGGCTGTCGACAACAACCCCACGGACATATGTCCAGCTTTTTATGGCTTTAACGAACGCTGCTTCAGCTTAACAATTAGCAAAGGAAACTAACTATGAGCACGATTATCAACGGTAATTTTCAAGATTTGAACGCCGCTAAACGCGCCCTAGCTGATTTGACCAACACCGGCTTTACCGATGCCCAAACCAGCTGCTTTTCCGTGACTATTCCTGGACATGACTCCGATACCCACACCAGCGAAGGCACGGTAGTCGCGCTCGATGCGGCGGCCGCAGTCGCACCGGAAGCCGCCAATGGCGCGTTATCGGGCGCTGCCGTGGGTGGTGCGATCGGTGTTGCGGTGGCACTTGCCGCGCTGCCGGTGTTGGGGCCGATGGTGGCCGCTGCAGCGCTGGGCGTAGGGGCTTATGGCGGTTCACTGTATGGCACTTTGGGCAACCTGGAAGCGGCTGACAGCAAGACGACAGAAGACTCGGTCATGGCGATGCAAAACGCCCGGCATCGACAATCCGGCACCTTAGTTGCAGTCGTTGCCAATGACGAAGTTCAGCAAGACACCGCGAAGCGCATATTGCACTCCCATGGCGCTCATGATATCGAGTTACGCGAAGGCACTGTCAGCGACGGCGTTTGGACCGATTTTAATCCGCGTATGCCGCTGCAATTATTGCCTGCCTAACGCAGGTGCCCAGCCCAATTTAGGCTGTTAAAGCCACGATGAATCCTGGACTTTGTCTTTGCAAGTTTCCAGTCTCAAAGGGGCGGCCCGCACGTCGTTTTTGCGAGCGCAGCGAAGCAATCTGGTTTTTGTTTCGCGGCCAGTCAAGATCGCTCCGCGCTTCGCCGG
>JAYTAO010000187.1:0-1716 GCA_043737435.1 Rhodanobacteraceae bacterium
AAGGAAAACGAACCAAAACGCAAGTCCCCGGTTGCGGCGTACAGCACGTTCGGGTTGTTGGGGTCGATCGTCATATCGCTGATCGCGCTGTTTTGAATCTGCGGCAAATCGGTTTTGATGCTCCATTCCGTCGCCGCAGTGCAGCAGTTGGTCGTTTTCCAAATACCGCCGCCGTCTGAGCCGATCCATGCGATTGCAGGGTTTGTCGGGTGGCTGACGACCACATTAGTGCGTCCAGCAACCGCATTCGCCAAACTACCCAACGGCCGCGGCCCCAGTGCAGTAAACCGATTCGGGCTTAAAGCCTTGGCGGCGGTGCCCGTGCGCGCAAATTCGCTGCCTTCTGGCAATGCCTCTGGCACCAATTCGGCTTGCGCAATCGCATCCAACTGCCATTTTGGATTGAACTGCCCGGTCGGGTAGCTTACGCGCGTCGCCCAAAAATCACCCAGATAGGCTTCTTGGCTTTCGTTTTCGACGGAAAAGTGTACGGCAGCGGCGATGGTGCAGCCTACGCCTAAAATGCAGCCGACGCTAAGCGCCCGCAAACCGGTATTTGACATGATGAGCGATGCTTAAAAAGTTTTGGACTCCTTACTCTATTAGCTTACGACTCAATCAAACAGTGCCATCTGCAAACTGTGCTTTGATAGGCAAATTCTGGCTGCTTAAAATTCAAACATGAGCGGCACCTGCACCGCTTCGCCAAGCTGCCAGGGCAGGCTCAAGGATTCCGGCAATAGCGTAAAGGGCAGCGCGCTTATTTCTTTCTGCGCAATCAACGCATACCCTAAACCAAACATTGTAAGGCTTGCGTAACCCTTGGCGCCTGCGCGCGCAAGGGAGCGCTGTAAACCTAAAATACCTGGGCCACGCAAACTCAATTGCACGTCAAAATCCAATGCCAGCGCCGCTAAGCACAGCTCCAACGCTTCCGTGCGTGCTAAGTCGGAATCGGAGCTTAAACGGACACTGATCGCCTGCGGCTCGCCGTCATGGGGCGTCATACGTTCCAACATGCCGGCTAGACTGAGCCAGCGCAAACCCCGATGCGGCGGGTTTGGCGGCGCGGCATCAATGCCGCGCCGGCCGGCTGCTGAGGGGCAAACATACACTTCCTGATAGGCTGACAGGGTTTGCCAAATACTTAAATTTTGCGCATCCAGATCAGCTGCTGCCAGCGCTGATGCGTTGCCGTATAGCCCAATAAAGCCACACGCTTGGAAAAGCCCCTTAGCTTTCAGGAGTTCGAGCTGCGCATACTCGACATGTTGCTTATCAAAGTCGGTAAAAAAGTAGGTTGCGTTCACGTTAACAGCCCCCGCATGGAATTGGTGTAGCGTATCGGGATGAAAACTAATTCGATATTGGCGCGAAGCCGGCCGATGCTGCACATTAAATCTATCGCTATTTTTGCCATGCTGATCGGCGCGTTTGGTAACACCCGCGCAAAAGACTTTGACCTGCCCGATTTTGGGCGCTCAGCCAACGCCGGTGTGAGTGAGTTAGACGAGTATTACTACGGTTTATCGGTACTGCGGCAAATGCGAAACGCTGGGGTATTGGTTGAAGACCCGCAAGTAGATGAGTATTTGCGCACTTTAGGTACGCGGCTATCCGAAGCCAGCTCAGCGCCCGATCAGAACTTCACTTATGTGTTAATCAACGATGTGAGTTTTAACGCTTTTGCGGTGCCCGGTGGCCTAATCGCGGTGC
>JAYTAO010000188.1:0-4486 GCA_043737435.1 Rhodanobacteraceae bacterium
TGAGCGAATGCAGGCGTACTTTTTCCTGGGAATCAAAATCGCTAACTGTTGAGCCTTTCTCGATACTGCCTGCCACACTGATTGCTCCCGCGTGTTTTAACAGTGCTTCCACCAAGGTGGTTTTCCCCACGCCGGTGTTACCAACTACACAAAGATTTCGGATCGAAGAAGGTGAAAATCTTGGCATAGCGCGCTCCAAATCAGGCAAGGGACGTCATTTGTGGTCAGGCAAATGAATTAGCCGGAATTTCCGGCTGGGCAAGATTGTGCCTTCAGCGATTGCGCGTCAATTGTTTCTGATTCAAGTGCGATTAGCGCTAACTCCATTTGTTTGACAAAACTGCATGCAGTTTTAAACTCTTGGCCCTGCATGGTTGTTTCGCGACGCGAAATCGACAGAAGACCCGTTCGCCCTGCTTTCCAGCGTATTGGGATAGTCAGCCGAATCCGTATTTGCTCACGGCGATTCAAAGCCATCCTTAAACATCGCATCCGGCAGCGGCGCAATGATGCTGATGTTGCGGTTCGCGGTGGGTTGACCATCGTTTTCATTGCGGAAATTGTCGAAATCAGATTCGTATTGCGCGTAAAGCAGCGTCTGGGTCCCGCATTGCCGCGTATCGCTAAGTTGCATTCCGCTTCGCCAATCAAGGGGCTAGCGGTAGGCATCAGCGTTGCAGTGCACCGCCGAGCAAAACTATTCGTTAGCAAGTCGTCTGAAATCGTCACCTTACCCTGCGGCCGAAACGGCCCAATCGCCTGCATGCGCACTCGAATCGGGGTGATTTGATCAGCGTAGGCGGGTGCGTTGCCGACAAACGTAAGCAAACTGACGTAGCGGCTAAATTCACTACTGCCGCGATTATCGTTGCCGCTAGCTGAGGCCAAAATCACGCTCTCACTGTTTAAAACAAGGCCCGCTGGCACGGTAAAAACAACATTTTTGCTGCTGTTTGCTTCGGCCGCTAACAGCGTATCGCGCCCCAAAAATTGCGCGGGGTTATTGCCCAGGCCAGATTTATAAAACTCCACCGTCAGCGGGTAGCTGGCTTGGACGGTGCTGCTGGCCACGCTGTAGCTTAGACTGACTTCATTCGAGGTTGGGCTAGCGGGCACATAGCTCAAAATCGTAGGGCGCGCAGGGTGCGTAGCAGCGGCAGTCCGGTTGATAATTTTGAACGCTTCATTGGCTAAATAAAGATTGTTGCGCACGCTACTGGAGTCAGGGTTTTGAATCACGCTGACGACTTGATTGCCGACAAACAAATTGCGCTCGCCCGGATTCACACCACCGATTTGCGCGCGCTGCACTTCGATCACTGAGGTGCCGGGGCGAGAGGGGTCACGTGGCACTACCAAGGGCGTAACGCCATCGACCGCCAGACCAAAATAATTCCCCAGCACCTGCAACGGCGCGGAATTGGTACCACTACCGCCCGCTGCTTTAATTGAAATGTCCACGACGCGGGCAAAAACGTTTTTGGCGCTCGCATCGCTTCCACCGATCAGCAAGCTCGGGTTGCCAGTAAAGTTAATGTCCAACCAGCGCCACGCGTTGACTTGTCCGCGAATTGCGGCCAAGCCATTTTTTGTCGTGCCAAATAAATTTCCTTGCACGCTGGCCACAAAGGGCGATAGCGCGGTTTCGCAAGCCGAGATTTTGACCGCCGGAAAGCCCGAAACAAACCAATTGCGCTGCGCCGGTAGCGTGCCACCGATGCGTGCCTGCGTGCTGGGATTAATCGCGCCCATATTGGAGCATTCACCCGCTTGGACAAATTTCGCCTCGACCGCTTGATCTTGCGGCGTGCCATCGGCGAACGCGCCAAAAATATTGCCCTCGATAACAATGTTTTGGGTGCTAGTGAAAGGTGAAAAATAAAATTGCGCCGCTTGAATTGTGTAAGCGTCTACCGTGACCGCAAGGCCGCGAACCGTGCCCGAGCTTTGCAACGCGAAATAGTTTTGGCTTGAGGTATTGGCGCGTACCAACTCAATTTTAAGCGCCATATTGACGCCCGAATCCACTCCCGACAGCGTGTTTTCCACGGCACCGGGCTGCGTGTAGCCGTCGATGATCACTGGATTGGTGATTTGCACCACGGCACTGGGCGTGCGAATGCGGCATACCCCCGTTGCGGCAACGCAACCTGAGTCTTCACTGGCGGGAATATTGAAAGCGATGGTGTCGATTGAGGTTGTGGCATTGGCGCTCAGCAACGCGCCCCAAAGGCTGCAATCACCGGGTGCGGCGGTACAGGCGCGAAAGAAAACGCTGTCGGAATTGGCCGTGGTATCGACCGTGAAGGTCGCCGCGAGGCAGCTGGCAGCGGTAAAAAATACCAGCGAACCAAGCAACATGGCTTGGGCGGGGAAACTTGTAAACAACCTTGCTTTAAACATGCTGCACGCCCGTGGACGAAAAAGAATCTGACTCTACAGCGCGGCATCTAACTGCAACACCCCCGAGTCCGAGGGGTGACGAATAGCTAAGCCTATGATTATTTCTTTGCTCAGTTGTGCTTAGTTCTTTAAAACCCGCACACCCCGCTCAACATTTCAGGCGTAGTCAAAACCGTGACCGCCGCCTGCACTTTGTTAAGTTCATAGCGATGTAAATAGCTACAGTTCGCTAAAAGCCTAGGCAACTCGTGAGTGCCTTGCGCTGCGATTACTTGATCCAAACTTAGCCAGCACACCACCACGGTACCGAGCGCGTCCAGAAAAATGCCGGCATTGGCCAGCGCCGCCTGTGCGTGCCCCGCTTTCAACTGCGCGCCCAGGGTGAGCGCCGCCTGCGCCACCTGCGTGCCGAATTCGAGCGCATTCGGGGCAAACTGCGCAACAACGGGGATTTTCGCAGCCGCTTGTGCCGTCGCCGCGATTCGCGTCAGTAGCAAAACCAACGCAGCGCCGTCATCCGCAATCACTTTACGCGCCAGCAAATCCAAAGCCTGGATGCCGTGCGTGCCCTCGTGAATCGCATTCAGACGGTTATCGCGATACAGTTTTTCTAGCAAGTAATCCTGCGTGTAGCCCGCACCACCCAACACCTGAATGGCTAAATCATTGGCTTCTAGCGCATATTTTGATGGCCATGACTTCACCATCGGCGTCAGTAAGCTCAGCAAATTGGACGCATTCAAATCGCCGGAATGCGCTTGATCACTCAGATTTGCCGCGTACAAACACAAGGCCAAAGCGCCTTCGCTCTGGGCGCGCGCTTGCAGCAACATGCGTCGCACATCCAAGTGTTCGATGATCGGAATTTGCGGTGAGCTTACATCCGCATTGCCTATTTGCCGACCCTGGGCGCGTGTCTTTGCATATTCCAACGCTAACTCATAGCCGCGCCAGCCCATGGCTGCGGCACCCACGCCTACCGCGATCCGCGCCTCATTCATCATCTGGAACATCTGCGCCATGCCCTGCCCGGCTGCGGCACTATTGCCCGGCCCGAGTAGCTCGCCCACGCACCGGCCCCCGTCGCCGAAATTAAGTGCGCCATTAACCGTGCCGCGATAGCCCATTTTGTGGTTTAAGCCCGACAGGCGCACGTGGTTATCTGCACCGTTCAAATAGCGCGGCACAATAAATAAGCTCAAACCTTTAGTACCCGCAGGCGCGTCGTCCATACGCGCCAAAACCATATGCACAATATTCTCGCTTAACTCGTGCTCAGCACCACTAATCCACATTTTGCTGCCCGCAATCGCGTAACGACCATCGGCCAACGGTGTGGCGCGCGTACGTGCATCGCCAACGCTGGAACCCGCATGCGGCTCGCTTAAGCACATCGTGCCAAAGCATTTGCCGGTGACCATATCCGGCAAATAGCGCGCTTTTTGCGACTCGCTTCCGAACGTTCGGATCAAATTAGCGGCACCTTGGGTCAGCAGTACATAGCCATAAATCGGCGCGTCAAAACGATTCAAAATCGCTGCTATCGCCGTGTGAAGCAAGTACGGCAGCGCGGTGCCGCCTTCCGCCAATGGCGCTGAGGTCGCAAAAATCCCAGACTGCGCTAATGCGCTCAAGGCATCTTTTAACAGCGCTGGCGTTTGCACTTTGCCATCGACAATTTGCGGCGCTTGCCGATCAAGCACGTATGAAATTGGCGCCATTGCCACCCGCCCCAGTTGCTCGGATAGCTGCAAAAGCTGATCGATCAACCCGCTATCTAAGTGACTAAAACGCGGCTGGCTTAGATCGATTTTTAACCAAGAATACAGGGCGAATTGGAGAGAGTTTAGGAACACAGTTTTTACCTAAATTGTTCTACTAAGCAAACGGATTTTACTTTTTAGAGTTAACTATATTTTCGGACATAACCCACCCGCAAAATGCGCCAAATCCAACGCGCGCACAACCATCGGCAAGGCATACGCCCACGGCAATCGTTCTTGTTCCAGTCGCCTTTGAGCAAGGCTTTGCAAGCTGGCATTCTCCGCATCGGTCAAGCCTTCAAAAGACTTCGCTGGATGCG
>JAYTAO010000189.1:0-1716 GCA_043737435.1 Rhodanobacteraceae bacterium
ATTCTGCAAGGCGTTGTTCAATCCAACTCAGTCCCAGCGCCAACGCCGGGCCATGGCCACGCAATCGACGCGCCAATTCCGCGACAAACGCACTGACCATCGGCGGGTTCGAGCGCGCCATATCGGCAATCACCACGATTAAGCTTTTTGGATCGTGCTCGGCGGTTTCAAGCATTTGCGCGGCCCAGTGATCGGCCTCAAGCGTATGCTGGCGGTCCGCGCTAATGCGCGCTGCCACCCGCCTCAGGTTTTCCAGTAACGCCAAGCGCAGCATGATCGGAATCGCCCAAAGCTCGCCTAAAGCTAACGGCGTCACCGTTTGATAGGCATCGACAAAGCGCTCCAGCGTAGCTAAATCTAGCCGCCCATCGCTGTGTGAAATTGCGGATAACGCCAAGTCATAGACGCGTGGCAACCCGCGCGACGGGCCGCCAGCCAATTGCGGCAGCTCGCGGCTGTAGCCTTTCGGCAAGTGCGCGGTTGCGGTAAGAATTTGCTCTTCAATCAGATAGAAATTATCCAGCAGCCACTCGCCCGCAGGTGTTATCGGCAGCGCATTGCTGATTGCTGCATTCGACGAAGACGCGCTCGGTTGTAACGCCTCACTGTCGCGGCTGAGTACTTCGCAAGCTTGCCGCAAGGCATTACCATTTTCGGCCAAGCGCACTAACAACCGATCCTGCGTATCCGGGGGCTCAAGCAAATGTTGCCCGGCAAGGGTTTTACCGTACTGCACCATCTGATCTGCGCTTAAGAGCTCAGCGCGCAGCGGCAGCATTTCTTCTTTTTCGATCTCGTTAAAGCGTTCATCGCGCCAGAGACCGAAGTTGGCCTTGATGATGCGCAGGAACGCCTTCAGCACAGACGTGCGGCTGATTGATTTCATAAGTTCCTGTTGATTCGTTTGCCGAGCAAACAAATACGCCGCAAAGAGCTAATTTTGGGTCAGCCGATAAAGCGGCGTCTGTCGGTTAGCGTACGGTTTGCCGCAGTTAACAAATACGGCGCTATTGGCAGCGGCGTGACTAGCTTGCAGGCTCCGCCATTACCCCAATAAATCTGAGCCCGACGCCGCTTTCAGTCGCGATATAGCGTGGGTTGGCGGCATCATCATGCAGATGCGCGCGCAGCTTAGCGAGCAAAATGCGCAGATAGTGCGTGTCATCGACGTGGGTGGCACCCCACAGCTCTTTTAAGATTTGCTGCTGCATGACCACCCGCCCAGCGTGCTTTAACAGCAAGGCTAACAAGCCCCACTCCTTACGGCTTAAATTTAGAGTCATCCCGTTCAAACTAGCGCTGCGCCGGGCGATATCGATTTGCAAATGACCATCGTCGAACAGCGTTGGCAGCGCCGCACCGGTGCTCATGCGCAGCAAAGAGCGGATGCGCGCGCCTAGATGTGCCACGCCGAAGGGTTTGGTCACATAATCATTGGCACCGGCATCCAATGCGGCCACCTTTTCATCTTCACTCGCGCGCACCGACAGCACAATCACCGGCACTTGCGAGTAACTGCGCAATTCCCGCAGAACGTCCTTGCCATCAAGATCGGGTAAGCCTAAGTCTAGTATCACCAAATCCACCGTTTGCGTTGCAAGCTGCTTTAAGCCCGCCGACGCATTATCGGCCTCCAACACGGTGTGCCCCTGCGCACGCAGGGAGATATTCAAAAATTTGCGAATTTGCGGCTCGTCATCAATCACCAAGATGCGC
>JAYTAO010000190.1:0-10950 GCA_043737435.1 Rhodanobacteraceae bacterium
CCAAATGCGGCATGGCGCTGGAGCCAGAATTACCGGATTTGGACGCGCAAGAAAACCCCGAACTGAAGAATTTTCGCCGACGCTTTTGGGCTACGTTACCGCTTACGGTGGTAGTCACCACGCTGGCGATGTTCGGACATCAGTTCGGTTGGTTTGCAATGCGCACACAGAGTTGGATTGAATTAATCCTGACGTTACCGATTGTGCTGTGGGCGGGCTGGCCGTTTTTCTGGCGCGGCTGGCAATCGCTGCAAAATCGCAGTCCGAATATGTGGACACTGATTAGCCTCGGCACGGGTGCTGCATTTATTTATAGCCTAGTCGCCACCACAGCACCGCAGTTGTTTCCGGCCGCCTTTGTTTCGATGGGGCGGGTGGCGGTGTATTTCGAAGCGGCAGCCGTCATTATTTCGCTTACGTTGTTGGGGCAAATTTTAGAGCTGAAAGCGCGCGCGCAAACCTCGGCTGCGATCATCTCCTTGCTCTCGCTCAGTCCAAAAACTGCGCGCAGAATTACTGCCGACGGCACCGAGGAGGACATTGCGTTGACCCATGTGCACCTTGGCGATCGTTTGCGCGTGCGCCCAGGCGAGAAAGTGCCGGTGGATGGTGTCGTTGAAGAAGGCACAAGCGCCATCAACGAATCGATGCTGACCGGCGAGCCGGTGCCGGTCAGCAAACGCATCGGTGATAAGTTGATTGGCGCCACGTTAAACACCTCGGGCGCGTTGATCATGCGCGCTGAGCGCATCGGCAGTGAGACGATGTTGGCGCAAATTGTGCAAATGGTGATGGGTGCGCAGCGTTCTAAGGCGCCAATGCAGCATATGGCAGACCGGGTGGCGGGCTATTTCGTGTTAAGCGTGCTTAGCGTCGCGTTGATAACATTTTTCGCCTGGGGCTTTTCTGGCTATGCGCAAGGATGGGTTTATGGTTTGGTGAACGCCGTTGCGGTACTGATTATCGCTTGCCCATGCGCCCTAGGTTTAGCCACACCGATGTCGATTATGGTCGCCACCGGACGCGGCGCAACGCACGGCGTGTTATTTCGCGATGCCGCAGCAATAGAGAACTTCGCCAAGATTGACACCTTAGTAATTGATAAAACCGGCACCTTGACCGAGGGCAAGCCGGTTTTCGCTCGGGCTATTGGCGTCGGTGCATACAGCGAAACCGAGGTGTTGCGGCTTGCCGCTAGCTTAGATCAGGGCAGCGAACATCCTTTGGCGGACGCGATTGTGCGGGCGGCGCGGGCAAGCGGCGCGAACTTAGCCTCAGTAACGGAATTTGATTCCAGTTCTGGCATCGGTGTGCGTGGCCAAGTTGAAGGCTTGCAGCTAGTGCTAGGCAATACCGCTTTGTTGCAGCAACTAGGCGTTGACTTAAGCGCGCTGGCAAAGCCCGCCGAACAGTTACGCCTAGAGGGCGCTAGCGTGATGTTGCTTGCGGTTAACGGCGGGTTGGCCGGGCTGTTGGCGGTATCTGACCCGATTAAGTCCAGCACCGCGGAAGCATTGGCGCAATTAAAGGCCGCCGGCATTCGCATCGTGATGGCCACCGGCGATGGCTTAGCGACCGCGAAAACGGTCGGCGGTGCGCTGGGCATCGAGGAGGTTTACGGCGATGTAAAACCGGCGGACAAGTTGGCTCTGGTGGGCAAACTGCAGGCCGAGGGCCGCATTGTCGCGATGGCGGGTGATGGCATTAATGACGCACCGGCTTTGGCGAAAGCTGATATTGGCATCGCCATGGGCACCGGCACCGATGTCGCAATCAATAGCAGTCACGTCACGCTGGTCAAAGGTGATTTACGCGGTATCGCCACGGCACGCGGCCTATCGAACGCCACCATTGGCAATATGAAGCAAAACTTAGCCTTCGCTTTTGCCTACAACGCACTGGGCGTACCGCTTGCAGCAGGCGTGCTATTTCCGCTAACCGGCTGGCTGCTGTCGCCGATGATTGCCGCGCTGGCGATGAGCTTGAGTTCGGTTTCCGTTATAAGCAATGCGCTGCGCTTGCGCGGGGCGAAGGTTTAAAAGGGGTGCGAGTGCGATAACGAACCGATCAAAAAAATTGGTAAAAGCAAGCTAGCGTCGGTCGAATTTTCGGCTGCGAACTTGGATTTACTTATGAATACGCAATTAAAAAAAATCACTTGCATGATCGGTTTTTCATTGTTGAGCGCCGCCACGTTGCTTGGCACGGCCCAGGCCGGAACACCAGCGGCAACACCACCGACGACAATGTCGCACGGGGACATGCAGGCGATGGATATGAAGGGCATGGGCACGATGGGTACCATGGATATGAAAACGCATATGATGAAATCGATGCAAAATATGCAAAGCATGACCATGACCGGAAACACCGACAAGGACTACGCGATGATGATGCGCATGCACCACCAGTGCGGCGTCGAAATGGCGCAAATGCAGATGGCGCAGGGTAAAAACGCCGAAATGAACACGATGGCGAAAAAAACCATGGCGGCGCAAAACAAAGAAATCGCGCAGCTAGATCGCTGGATCGCTAAGCAAAAGTAAGGCTTGGCTTTGAATTCAGTTTGGCGCGCCTTGGCCCATGAGGGTGAGAGGCACTTATGAACGCTGGCGAAAACGTGCCAGCCTTCATTTGCGACCCCCACCCCGCGCATATCATGTCTGTCTTCATAACAGCTGCGCATTAAAAACCGCGCGACCCAAAACTTATTGTTGTGGCTTGCTAGATGACGAATCGCAGCACTTGCCGCACACTAAGGGCTAGCTGATTGTTGTTAGAGGAAGCAAATATGAGCATTTCTGTGTCGCCATCACCGAGTGCGTTGGTTTTAGCACTAGCGAAGTACGCGGGCTATCACCGCGATAAGCGCAATATTTTTACCCACTTTTTTGGCGTGCCGCTGATTGTTTTTGGCGTGCAGCTACTGCTGTCTAGGGCGGGCATGACAGTTGCCGGCGTGTTTGTATCGTTCATGTGGCTGACCACCGCGCTGGCTTGCTCTTTTTACCTGCGGCTAGAATTGGTCATGGGTACCGTGATGACGGTCTGGCTGCTGCTGATGGGTTGGGCGGCGCAGTCGTTGAGTTTGACAGCACCGTATGCTTGGCTGTTTTGGGGCGCGGGTCTATTCATTCTAGGTTGGGTGATTCAATTCGTCGGTCACTACTACGAAGGCAAAAAACCTGCGTTCGTTGATGACTTAATTGGCTTGGCGATTGGCCCACTGTTTGTTGCGGCTGAGCTATTGTTTTTGTGCGGGCTGCGGCGTGATTTGGAAGCGCAGATTGTGGCTATCGCCGGTGCAACGCGCATTCGCGAGTTTTAAAATCCATCTTCACAATTTTGTGCAAATTTGCCGTTGTTAAGCTGGATTTGCTCGCCTATTATCACGCATTGAGTCTAAAACTAGACTAGTACAGGGGAATTAGATGCAAATGCCGCCAGAACTGCCTGCTTATAATCCCTATGCGGCACCCGTTTCGCGTCTGGAGGACGTCAATACCCAGGTGTTGCATTTGGCCACGCGAGGCAGTCGCCTAGGTGCTTATCTGTTGGATCTGATTTCGTTTGCGCTGTTGGGAATTGTTGCGGCGGTACTTTTGCCAAGTTTCTCGAAAACGGGTGGCAATGTGGAAGGTGTGGGTATCGCCTTGATTGGACTTGCCGCGATTGCTGTCACCGCTGTGCATATAGTTTTTTTGCACAAATATGGGCAAACCATTGGTAAACGTCTGTTGGGGATAAAAGTTGTGCAAACCGACGGCACCCGGTGTGAGCTTTGGCGCTTCTTTTTTTTGCGTGCTTTACCTGTGGGTATTTTGAACAATATCCCTTTCATAGGGATTTTTGTAGGCTTGGCGGATACGTTAATGATTTTTGGCCAAGAACAGCGCTGCTTGCATGACTTGATCGCCAATACGATTGTCGTGCAAGCCTAAATGTTTTGGTCTTTGCATTGAATTCGCAGCGAGTGCTTTGCGCACCTTGATCGACACGGTTTCGGCGGTAGAAACGCCGGAGGGAATTTCCTTGGGCTTACGGGCCGCGGGCTGTATGCCGCGCGCGCTGGCTTGGCTAATCGATTTCGCCATTCGCCTTGGCATTTTATTTGCGATTGCCGGCGTTTTGGGCGTGTTGGGCGCCGCCGGGCAGGGCATTTATTTAATCGCCTTATTCATAATTTTTTGGTTTTATCCGGTGCTGTTTGAAGTGCTCAATCACGGCCGCACGCCAGGAAAAGCGGTGCTACGCTTGCGCGTGGTGCGCGCGAACGGCACGCCGATAGGCTGGTTGAACTCGTTTCAGCGCAATTTGCTGCGCACCGTCGATATGCTGCCGTTCTTTTATGGCTTCGGCTTAATCGCATGTTTGGTCGACAAAAACAGCCGCCGCATTGGCGATTGGATTGCCGATACGCTGGTGGTGTATGTTGATGTGGCACAGCCGCCCCGTTTGATCGCGGCAACGGTCAATGTGCCGCTGCCGGTGGCTTTGAGCGTGGCGGAGCAAACCGCGCTGCTGAGTTTTGCCGAACGCGCGCCTAGCCTGACGCCAGAGCGGCAAATGGAAATTGCCGAGCAGCTTTACGGCTTGACTGGCGCACATGGAGCGCAATCAGTGAATAGAATTTTGGGAATGGCCGGCACGGTGTTGGGGCGTTCAACTCCGGCCGATCAGGCGACACGGCAGACAACTCCGGCCGATCAGGCGACACGGCAATCAAGCCAATGAAACAAGCCGCATTCGAGCAGTTTTATCAGCACTCTTGGCAGCAGCTTAGCCAGTGGCTGGTACAGCGCAGCAGCCCAAAAAATGCCGAAATGGTCTTTGATTTGCCGGGTGGTTTACCAGATCAAAACTTTCCTGCGGCGTATCGCAAAATATGCCAGCAGCTCGCCATAGCCAAACGCCGCGGCTATTCGCCCGCGCTGGTGGCGAAATTGCAGGAATTTGCTGATCACGGCCACGCGGTTTTATATCGCGCGCCCAAAGTCCGATTGCACAAACTGCTGATTTTTTTTGCGCAAGAATTCCCGCAGCTGGTGCGTGCGCAGTGGCGGTTTATGACGCTATCGGGCGCGCTGTTTTTTATTCCGTTAATCGCGATGGTGGTGCTTTTGCAGTATCGCCCGGAGCTGGCGTTTTCGCTGTTTGATGGGCAACAGCTGGCTGAATTTGAGTCGATGTACAACCCAGCCAAACAGGGTGTGCGTTTGGCACGCGAGGATCAGACCGATTTAATGATGTTTGGCTACTATATTTTCAACAATGTCAGCATCGGTTTCCGCACTTTTGCCAGCGGTTTGCTGGCCGGAATTGGTGCAGTTTTTGTGTTGCTTTCCAACGGCTTTATCATTGGCGGTGTGGCCGGGCATTTGACCGCGATTGGCTATGGCGGGCCGTTTTGGCAGTTTGTGGTGGGCCATTCGGCACCAGAGCTATTGGGCATTGTGATTTCCGGCGGCGCCGGTTTGCAGCTAGGTTGGGCGCTGGTGGCACCTGGGCAATATTCGCGTCAACGCGCACTGATTGAGGCGGCACAGGTGGGCGTTAAACTCGTTGTCGGCGTATTTGCCATGCTGGTTTTTGCCGCCTTTGTCGAGGCATTTTGGTCCTCGATTGCGGCGGTGCCGGCGGTGGTGAAATACACTGTGGGTGGCTGCGTTTGGGGCTTTTTTGGCTTCTATTTTTGGCGCGGCGGCCGCGCGCAAAGCACCGCCCACACAACTGACGCATCCGGCAAGATGACGACAAATCATGCGCGCTGAGGGCCTAAGCATCGCGCTGCGCGCACGCACGCCCTGGGAAGCGACGGATTTGGGGATCGCGCTGGTGCGCGAATATGCCGCGCCGATTTGGCGCGCCTGGGCGTGTGTCGTTTTGCCGACGGCGCTGCTGCTGGGAGTAACCTGTCAACTGCTCGGCAATTTTGCGATCGCCTCGTTGCTGCTTTGGTGGCTCAAACCGGTATTTGATCGCATCCCGCTGTACGTGCTGTCGCGCGCGGTATTTGGCACGCTGCCCAGCCTGCAGGATACTTTACGCGCCCAGCGCCATCGCGCTGATTTCGCTGCACTCTTGGCGCAGCTGACTTGGCGGCGTTTACACCCGATGCGCGCGCTGTTTTTGCCGGTGGATTTTCTCGAGCGGCTGAGCGGCCGACAGCGTAGCGCCCGCACCAGTTTGCTGGCGCGGGCTCAAGGTTCGCCCACAGCGTTGTTGACGTTTTTATGTGTGAATATGGAAATAATGCTGCTGGCCTCGATCGTGCTATCAGCCGTCATTTTTGTGCCGACTGAGTTTTTCTCTGATGCGATGCGCGACACCTTGCAGCACTTATTTACCGAACCGCCGATCTGGATGCAGTGGGCGATCTATGCTGGCTACACCTTGGCCTTTAGCATTATCGAGCCCATTTACGTCGGCGCTGGATTCGGGCTGTATTTGAACCGGCGCATGGAGTTGGAAGCATGGGATATTGATTTGGCGTTTCGCCAGTTGGCGCTTAGGCTGCACGAACGCGCCAGCTCTGCGACGCGCGTTTTGCAAGTTGCGTTATTGCTTGGTGTGTTTGGTGTACTTGGCCTGCATTGTGAGTCCAGTTTTGCCGCGCAAACCCCAACCAACGAGCCGCCTGCCGAGGTAAGTGATGCGGAAAGCGCTGAGCTGTATGCCGAATCCGCTAAGGGGCGTGAAAGTGCCGCGCCGCAGCAAGCGTTTACGCTGGAGCAAAATTTAGAAGACCATTTTGTTCCGGTGAATCCGCAGTTCGATACGGCAATCAAAAAAGCGTTGGCGGCGCCGGAACTCAATCCCAAAGCGACCATTGTGGAATGGCAGCGAAAAGTGCCAGAACCTAATGTTAAAAATGATCCCTTTCGTTTTACCGGCTTCAAAAGCTTGGCCAATGCTTTCGGATTCTTGCTGCAAAATGCGCTGTGGATTTTACTCGCGGTCGCATTGGTGCTGTTACTGCCGTATCTGCTGCGGCTGTTTGGCGCACTGGAACCCCGGGCAAAATCGGCGCGTAGCGTGGAAACCTTGAGCTTATTTGACGCCGAGGTGGCAAAAAACTTACCACTGGATATCGTTACCGCGGTCACTCAACTTTGGCAGCAAGGCCACCGGCGCGGCGCGCTGGCGCTGCTGTACCGGGCGGGCGTGCTGCGCTTGTGCGACCGGCTCGGTCAGCCTTTGCCTATCGCTGCGACGGAATCCGAATGCTTGCGCATGGCGCGTGATTTGCCCGAGCGAGATGGCCACCGCGCGCTGTTTCCGGCATTGGTGCGCCACTGGCAAGCAATTGCCTATGCCAGCCGCGAGCCGAGTTGGGAGGAGGTACAAAGTTTGCTCGCGCGTTGGCAAGCCGATGCCTTGATTCGGCCATCATGAGCAACTCGATTGCGCAAAAACCCGTGTTTTGGTGGCTGATCGGTGCTTTTTTTATCGGCGCGCTTACAGCGTGGTGGTTGCATACCTACAAGCGTGTCAGCAAAGAAATTGCTTTACCACTGCGCGGCGCGGCAAGCTATAACCCTCTATATGCATTGCAAAAAACGCTGGAAGAAGCGGGTTTGAAAGTGCAATCACACGCGGATTTGCGGCTCGATTTATTAAAGCTGCAAGCACACGATACTTTGCTGGTAGAAGGCCACATTCAGCAGTTGAGTGTTGGAGACGCGCAAAAGCTATTGACGTGGGTGCATCAGGGCGGCCATTTGCTGACGAGTTTGCCGGCGGCCGAGGGGCTCGCGTTTAGCGATGCATTTGATTCGGATTCGGAGGAAAATTCGGATTCAGATGATTCCGACGATTCCGACGATTCCGAGGATTCGCAGGACGCGGAAGTACCCCAGACCGAGTTCGTTTCGCCTGGGCGCAATAATGCGGTGCTGCGCACGCTAAAGATCCAAGTGCAAGAAAGCCCGGCGTGTGTGCGCTTGATGATTGCTGCACCTAAAGCTGAGCATAGTTGGTGCCCGAAATCGCGCTTCGTGGTGGCTAAGGGAACGCCGTTGGACTGGCAGTGGGCTTGGGGTGATACGCACGCGGGCTATGTTATGGCGCACGCGGAATATGGCGCGGGAACCGTCACCTTGGCGTCGAGCTTCAAACTGCTTTCCAGCAAAAGCCTGAAGCGGGCGGAAAATCAGGTGCTGGCGCGCCAGCTTTTTGTGGCGGTGGTGGCGCGCAATCAAGCAGTACACATTATTTATGGGCACGCCGTGCCGCCGTTCTACCTTTTGTTATTACGCCTGACCTGGCCCATTTTACTGCCGCTGGCGCTGGCGTTATTGCTATGGGCGTACGCCCGTGCCGGACGCTTCGGGCCTTTGCGCGCGTTTGCGTATAGGCCGCGACGGGCGCTGTCCGAGCACATTGCTGCCGCCGGTGAATTTGCCTACAGACGTGGCCGTTTTGGCCTGCTGCATCAAGCGCTGCGTGAGGCCGCGTTGGCCAAGCTGTTTCGCAAGCACCCGCAGCTGCGTGATCTTGAAGGCGGGGAGCTTTCGCAGGCGATCGCCGAAATTTGCCAACTGCCGCAGGCAACAGTGCACGGCGCGCTATTTCCAACTGCACTGGAACGCGTTGATGCCTTTACCGCCGCTATTTCTACTTTAATTGTATTGAGAAACCACTCGTGACCCATTCTGTACCGTCAGCGCCACCGGCTTTGCCCAATAACTTGGTGCCTAACCCGGTGCCCAGCCTTGCACCCATCACCGGCGATGCACTTTACAGCCGCATTGAAGCCATTCGCGGCCAGATCGCGCTGGCTTTTGTCGGCCAAACCGTGGTGTTAGATCAGCTGTTGATTGCGCTGCTGGCGGGTGGTCATGTGCTGCTAGAAGGCGTGCCTGGTTTAGGCAAAACACTGCTGGTGCGTGCGCTTTCCTGCGCACTCGACTGCACGTTTTCGCGCATTCAATTCACCCCAGATTTGATGCCGTCGGATGTCAGCGGGCATTCGTTTTATGACCCGAAATCGGAAACTTTCAAAATTCGGCGTGGTCCGGTATTTACTAATTTATTGTTAGCAGATGAAATCAACCGCGCACCGGCAAAAACTCAATCGGCGCTGCTGGAAGTGATGCAAGAACAGCAGGTCACCATTGAGTCGCGAAGTTTTAGTTTGAGCCCGCCGTTTATGGCGGTTGCCACGCAAAACCCGGTTGAACAGGAAGGAACCTATCCACTTCCAGAAGCGCAGCTGGATCGGTTTTTGCTCAAAATTCTGATGAACTATCCAAGTCTGGCGGACGAGGTAAATATGGTCAGCGCGGTCACGCTCGGGCGCGCCAGCGCCGAGTTTGATTTGGCGCGGGTGCAGGCCGTGGCGCGCCCGGCGGAGATTTTGGCAATGCAAATGGGCGTTGCAAATGTGCGCGTCGATGCGGTGGTGTTGGATTACGCCGTGCGGGTGGCGCGCGCCACCCGCGATTATTCCGGCATCGCACTCGGCGCTGGCCCCCGCGGCGGCTTGGCGATTGTGCGCGCCGCGCGCGCTTGCGCGGTGCTGGAACAGCGGGATTTTGTAACGCCAGACGATGTGCGCCAGCTTGCCAAGCCAGCGCTGCGGCATCGCATCAGTTTGTCGCCCGAGATGCAAATCGAAGGCCGAAATGTTGACGAAGTTTTGGATCACATGCTCGCCAAAGTCGACGCACCACGGCGATGACGTCGGCGCTTGACGATAACGAATGCGAACAACAGCGAAACTGCTAATGCGGCCAAGCCTAGCTATGTTTTTGGGCTTGTTCGCGCTTGCCGGCTTGGGCGCTCTGCTTGCATTTGCGCTAATTCCTGAGCCTATTTTTTGGACCGCAATGGCCGCCTTGTTTGGCCTAGCGATGCAAGATGGGTATGCGCTGAGCAAGCTTGTCACACCCATCGTCAGCCGCGAATTGTCCGCCATTATTACCGTTGGTTTGGAACAGCGCGTGCTGCTGCGCCTGCGCGCTGCATTGGATAAACCGGGGGCAATAAAATTGGACGTGTTCGATTTGCATCCGGGCGATTGGCCGGTGTTTGGCCTGCCGCGCCAGATTCAATTGCGCGGCCATAAAACCGTGGAACTGGCGTATCAATTAACCCCAACCCAGCGCGGCGAATATGAATTTAACGGCTGTCAGCTGCGACTTTATTCCAGCCTTAGATTTTGGACGCAAACCCGCACCGCGCCGTGTGCTCAGCGCGTGCGGGTGTATCCGAATTTTGCGCCACTGGCCAAGCTTGCGATGGTCGGACTCGAACAAGCCTCGCGCGTGGTCGGTGCGCACCTCAAACGCAGGCGCGGGGAGGGCACCGAGTTCCAGCAATTGCGCGAATACCGCGTCGGCGACTCGATGCGCCAAATCGACTGGAAAGCCAGCCAACGCGCGCGCAAATTGATCTCTAGAGATTATCAAGACGAGCGCAATCAACAGATCATCCTACTGCTTGATACCGGCCGCCGCATGTTGGCGCACGATGGCGTGCTCAGTCATTTTGATCATGTGTTGAACGCCAGTTTAATGGTGGCTTACATGGCGCTGCGCCAAGGCGATGCGGTCGGCCTGATGGCGCACGGCGGCCCGGCCCGCTATGTCGCGCCGGTGCGCGGCTTGGGCTGCATCGACACCTTGCTCAACACGGTGTTTGATTTGGCACCCGAGCCGGTCGCCACCGACTATCTAGCCGCCGCCGCAAGCTTAAGCCTGCGCCAACGCCGTCGCTCCCTGGTGTTATTGATCACCAACGCCCGCGATGAAGATATTGAAGACCTAAGCGCCGCCGTGCGACAGCTGCAAAAGCGCCATTTGGTGTGCGTTGCCAGCCTGCGCGAAGCCGCACTAGATTCCGCGCTAGAAGCACCGGTGCAGCGGCTAGATCAAGCGCTGATGGCCGCCAGCATGGCGCATTACACCGCCCTGCGTGCCCACGCGCATCAGGCGCTAAAGGCGCAAG
>JAYTAO010000191.1:0-4481 GCA_043737435.1 Rhodanobacteraceae bacterium
TCGCGCTGCCTAGCTAAGTTTTCCTACCTGTAATGACATTTTTGATCGCCATGGTCAATGAAATCAATTACTTACGGGGTTAGGTGTCGAACTTGGGTGACCAATAGAACAATTTAAACGATGTTCCAACACCCGCCAACCCGACCGGCATCAACAAGAATCACTGACTTACTTGAACAGGAATTGGTGACCGGCATGGCAGGAATACACGCATATTGAACCTAGTTCGCAATTTTGCTCGGATTGTGACTAAAAATTGCCTGCCCAGACCAAACTATTTTGCTAGCCATGCTCTAGCAAAAGCAAAGTGCCGTCCCGCGGTTGCGACACCGACGTTCAACACCTGCGCTGCCTCGTCATTAGTTAGGCCACCGAGAAGGCGCAGCTCAAGCACATGGGCAGCCAGCGGATCGCGTTTTTCCAGTTGTTCCAGGCGCTGAAACAAGGCAACGAGGTCAAGCGGGTTGTGCTTGCCAGGTGTGACGTCAGCGTCGATCAATTCAAGCGCGACAATTTCTACTTGGCTGCCGCGCTTTTCCGCTTGCCGTGTTCTAATTAAATCCAGCAGCACCCGTTTGAGGATGCGCGCCGCGATCGCGATGAAGTGCGATTTGCAAAAACTTGCTGCTGTTCGAGCAGCCGCAAATAGCTTTCATTCACCAATTCAGTCGCACTAAGGCTTAGTTTGCCGGGTGAGCATTTTTACAGTGCGCCCAAGGCTTGTTTTTTAAGCACCGGGTAAAGCGCGTCAAATAAGTTGGCCTCGGCGGCTTTATCGCCTTGCTGCCAACGGCTGATTAGCTCAGTAATATTCGGTGCATTCATCCATCGAACTATAGCGGGCTAACCGTTCGCGTGTGCGCGCTTGTCTTAGCCGTTGTTGCAGCCGGGCGCGGCGAGGGATATCGACTAGCTTTCCACGCCACGCCTTCCTGAGGTTTAGAGAAAAATGTTGCGGTGCGCGACTCAGAAAGGTGTGACACCTAACGCTGCCTGCTAAACGCCAAGCTGCCAAAACTCAAATACACCGCATCGTCGCCGGAGCTTGCTCGGCCATAGCCCAAATACATTGGCCCAAAAAAGGTATCAGCACCAAAAAATATGCTGCCGGCCGTGAGCAAATCGCAGAAGCAAGCATCGCCAGCGTTCAACCATGCATTGCCGCGCTCGAGGGTTGCGCCGATATAAACCGGCGAATCAAACAATTTATCCGCCCTGGCAAAACGTCGATAGTAAATAAGCCGTCCAAGCGCGTTTGCTTGACCGTAACGAATATCTTCACTAAAGCCGGAAAGTTTGGCAAAGCCGCCTAAGCTGTCGTAAATTTGCAGCACGCCGTTCGCGCCACCCAGCGGGCGGCTAAAACGTGCGCCAGCCAAAAGGGTGTGAGGACCGAAACTGTGCGCATAGTCAACACTTGCGCGTACCCCCTGAGCGGAGGCATTGCCGCCAAACGCGTCGAAGTAGCGTCGATAGCCTACATCAGCGCGCAGCCCGCCACTGGGGAAAGCAACATCGTTGAGCGAGTCATACAAATAACCTAGGCCGAATCTTAAGCTTTCGCTAAGAACGGGCAAATTTGACGAGGCGGTGCCGATTTGCAACCGAATATCGTCCCGTTCGCGGGTCAAATCCGCGCGTAAGCGCTGGTTGACGGTAAAATCAAAACCGGTCTCCAACCCGGCGGCGTAGCTGCGCTGACGAAACTCACCCAGCGTTGGATCAGATAACTCGTCGTCTTGCTCGGCCCGAGTTAGGCCGATGCGCCTCAATGTCGCGCGCGCGTCAAGCGAGGGGCGTACATAAAATTGGCTGCGTGAGCCATAAGGCTGCCAAAATTCACTGCGCAAACCGCTTTCCTTACCTAAATCAATACGATTACGCCACTCGCCGCCATGAATATTGCGGCCAGTAAGCCGTAGCTCGGCACTTAAACGGTAGTTGTTGTGGCCCTGAAAATCATCGTCTAGCGCCAAACCAAAACGCAGGAAATTCGGCCCCCAGCCTTTGTCCACCGGCAAAATGGCGATGCCAAGTCGGCCATTGGAATCGCGCTCGGTTTTGTAAGTGATGCGTTCATAGCGGCCATCGCCATATACCGATTGAATCGCGCTTTCGAGTTTTTCCGGCTGCAAGCTGCTGCCAAGCAGGGGCGAAAGTTGTGCTTCAACATTTCCTACCGTGCGGCTGCGGCCCGTGCGCACGCGCAAAAAAGCAATGCGTTCGTTGCTGCTCAGTGGCAATTGGTGCGACGCGGTGAACTTAGCGTAAGTGTCGGCGTCACTAGAAAACAACCTAATTTTTGCCAGCGCCTGTTCCGCCGCGCGTTCACCCATGGCAATAATTTGCGGCGTCAGCGGAAAATCGGCTGCCGTCGTTGTGCCTAATTCCGGTCGAATAAGAAGATCGCGCGAAGTCAGCGTTTTTAGATCCGTTTGCGTTTTACGGTTAAGCAAAATAGCAAGCACTTGATTGGTGACGCTGATCGGCGAATTAATGTCTTTGGTTTCTGCTAAAGACTCACCTACATCCACCACGATGAGCCGTGTCGCGCCCATTTCACGCGCGATCTCGATAGGTACATTGGCGGCGACCATGCCATCCACGAGCATTCGGCCCTGCTCATCTTTAACCGGTTGGAACACCGCAGGCACGCTCATGCTGGCGCGAATGGCGAACGGCAAATCGCCTTTACTGAAAACTACCGCCTCGCCGTTGGCAAGATCGCTGGCGACGCATCGAAATGGAATGGCGAGCTTGTCAAAGTCATCAACGTCAGCCACCGGCATGAGATGGCGCCGAAACGTCATCAGCAGCTTTTGCCCTTGTATCAGACCACGCGGCAATTTAAGGCCGTTCGCATCAATACCCAATTGCACGCCGTCAAGTAGCCCGAAGCTATCGATTTTGCGTTCCATCGGCTGAATTTCCCGATTCGGTGAATCATTTAGAATGTCCTCCCAATTGGTGGAGCTCAAAATACGTTCCACATCTTTGGCTTTGTATCCTGCAGCGTAAAGCCCGCCGACAATGGCGCCCATGGAATTGCCAGCGATGAAGTCGATCTTGACGTGTTCGCGTTCTAACACTTTCAGCACACCCACGTGCGCCGCACCGCGCGCGCCGCCGCCGCCCAACACCAGCCCGATGTGCTCAATTTTTGCAGGCGCTTTTGGCGTCAGTGAAATCAATGCTGGCGCTGTGGCATCGGCAGCCTTGAGCGAGCTGAAGCTGAGCACGGTCAGGCAAATCAGCGTCCACAACTTCATTTGCATTGCTTTAATTCCCATAAGTTTTGAAGGTGATCCTGACTCACTCCGACGAGATGGACTCAACTAGCTAGCTGCCACCCAATAAAAACACCCGCTCGATTACCGCCTTCGCCGCTGCAAAAGAAAAGTGCGTGCTGACATTAATCAAACCACCCTCGCTCAAGCATTGCCAAAGTGCCGCATCTTGATAAGCCTGCACTAAAGCCTCGCTAAAGGCTCGCGCGGAATCGCCGATCATTACATCGCTGGCGTGAGTGCAATACATACCTTCCACTGCGGCACCGGTGGCGATCACCGGCAAGCCATGCGCCATCGCCATGTTGACCTTGCCTTTCACGCCCGCGCCGTAGCGCAACGGTGCGACACTCAAGCGTGCAGACGCTAATAGCGGATCAATATCGGCGACAAAGCCATGCACAATAATGTCATCACAGGCTAATGCGGTGATCTCAGCAGGCGTGTTACTGCCTACCAAATGCAATACGAACTTTGCCCGCAGAGCTACTGGCAGCTGCGCACGCGCCAGAGGTAACACTTCGCGCACAAACCATAGCACCGCGTCCACATTTGGTGGGTGCTGAAAACCGCCAACAAATAACATTCCAGCGCGCTCGGTAAAACCGCGCGCACAGCCCGGAACGTCATGGATGTTGGAAAGAATTTCAACGCGCGCTAGCGGCGCTAATTCTTTTAGTAACGACTGCTCGATTGGCGATACCACCAGCGTCAAGTCAGCAGCGCTAATCACCGCCAATTCCTGCGCGCGGGTTTTCAGCGCCGCGCGGGCTAAGGCCGCATCACCGGCTAACTCGGCTTGCCGCTGCTCGCGCAGAAAATGCAGATCCACCGTATCAAAAATGACCCGCGCACGCCGGCAATGTTCGCGCACCAATGCCAACAGCGGCGCGGCGATATAGTGGCGCGACAGCAAAACCGCATCAAAACGCGCGCCATTTTCCGCTAACCAAGTGGGCTCACTGTGCAAATACGGGTGGTACAAAACCTGTATGCCCAAAGCCTGCAGCTTTTCCGCATAGCCACTGTGGTAGTGACGGCCCTCGCAAAAAAACGTCACCGCACAGCCAGAGTTCACCAATATCGTTAGTAAATTCACCATGCGCAAGGAACCAGAGTCCTGATCTGGCATGGGTGTTACCGCGTCTACCACCAAAATAAATTTTTTCGCCCGATGTTGGCTGGCAACCGCAA
>JAYTAO010000192.1:0-4476 GCA_043737435.1 Rhodanobacteraceae bacterium
GTCGCCTTCGTCCAGAGAATCTCGATGATCTGTACAGCGAGCAATTAAGTGCCACCTATTCCACTTTCGAGCGTGCCAACAACAACCAAGTCTCCACCACCGTATCCGGCGTCAAGGAAATACTCTCGATGCCCTGTGCCAACAACCACTGCGCTAAATCCGGGTGATCCGATGGCCCTTGGCCGCAAATACCGATGTATTTGCCCATTTTCTTCGCTGCGCTGATCGCCATCGAAAGCAACTTTTTGACCGCAGGGTCGCGCTCGTCAAATAGGTGGGCGACGATATCGGAATCGCGATCTAGCCCGAGCGTAAGCTGGGTTAAGTCATTGCTACCAATCGAAAATCCATCAAAATGCGCAAGAAATTCTTCCGCCAAAATCGCGTTGCTGGGTACTTCGCACATCATGATCACTTTCAAACCATGCTCACCACGCTTCAAGCCAAATTCGGCCAAGGTTTCGATGACCTTCTTGGCTTCACCGACGGTGCGCACAAAAGGAATCATCGCCCAGACGTTGGTTAATCCCATTTCTTCACGCACGCGTTTCATCGCGCGGCATTCCAGTGCGAAGCAATCTTTGAAGCGATCATCGACGTAGCGCGAAGCACCACGAAAACCAATCATCGGATTATGTTCTTGCGGCTCATAGCGCTTGCCGCCAATTAGCTCCGCATATTCATTGCTCTTGAAATCGCTTAAACGCACGATTACCGGGTTCGGTGCGAACGCTGCGGCAATCGTGGCCATGCCTTCAGCCAAGCGATCCACATAAAAATCCACCGGGCTGGCATAGCCCTGGATACGCGCGTCAATTTGCGCTTTAACCGCGGCATCTTGTAGCTCGTATTCCAGCAGCGCTTTGGGATGCACGCCGATGTGGCTGTTGATGATCATCTCAAGACGCGCCAAACCCACGCCCGCATTGGGCAGCTGACCAAATTCAAACGCGCGCTCGGGGTGCGCGACATTCATCATGATTTTGAGCGGCGCCGGGGGCATATCGCCTAAGTTTGCGGTCAAACGCTCAAACTTGAGCGCGCCCGCATAGACATTGCCGGTGTCGCCTTCGGCACAAGAAACCGTAAGCTGTTGCCCGGCGGCGATTTTTAAGGTGGCATCGCCACAGCCTACAATCGCAGGAATGCCCAATTCACGCGCAATAATTGCGGCATGGCAGGTACGTCCACCGCGATTGGTCACGATTGCCGAGGCGCGCTTCATCACCGGTTCCCAGTCCGGGTCGGTCATATCAGTTACTAGCACATCCCCCGCCTGTACCAAATCCATTTGCGCGGTGCCTTTTACTACCCGAGCTGGGCCAACCCCAATTTTTTGCCCAATCGCGCGACCCTGCACCAACACCGGGCCTTTTTCGCGCAAATGGAATTTCTCCACTTCGGTGGAACTTTGCCGGGATTTCACCGTTTCAGGCCGCGCCTGCACGATATAAAGTTTGCCGCTTAACCCGTCTTTTGCCCATTCGATATCCATTGGACGGCCGTAATGTTGCTCGATCGTCAACGCTTGCTGCGCCAGCTCCGCACATTCGGCTTCAGTCATGCAAAACTGATTTTGCGCATCCAGCGGCACTGGCTCGATACGCACTCGCTCGCCCGGTTTATCTGAATACACCATGCGGCTTTGCTTGCTGCCTAAAACCCGGCGGATCAGCGCGCGTTTGCCTGCACGCAGCGCGGGTTTATAGACGATGTATTCGTCCGGATTCACCGCGCCCTGCACCACCATTTCGCCCAAACCGTAGCTGGCGGTAATAAACACGACGTCAGTAAAGCCCGATTCGGTGTCCAGCGTAAACGCCACGCCCGAGGTCGCCAAATCCGAACGCACCATTTGTTGGATACCAGCGGATAAAAATACATCTTCATGCTTAAAACCATGATGCACGCGATAGCTGATCGCGCGGTCATTGTAGAGCGAGGCGAAAACTTCCTTAATGCGTGCCAGTACCGAATCGGCACCAGTCACATTCAAAAACGTTTCTTGTTGGCCCGCAAACGATGCGTCTGGCAAGTCCTCCGCAGTCGCAGACGAGCGCACCGCCACGGCTGGGTTTAAAATGCCGGTTTTTTGCTCCAGCTCGTTATAGGCGCGGCGAATTTCGGCCTCAAACGCCGCCGGAAATTGCGCCGCATGCACCCAGCCACGAATTTCTGCACCGGCGGCAACCAGTGCGTTGACATCATCGATATTCAGCGCCGCCAAGCGCGCATAAATGCGCTCTTTGATGTGATTGAATTCCACGAACTCACGAAAGCCACTTGCGGTGGTGGCAAATCCGCCTGGCACGGAGACCCCAAGTGCCGATAAATTGCCGATCATTTCTCCCAAGCTTGCATTTTTCCCGCCCACTTGCGGCAAATCGCTCAGGCGAAGTTGATCTAACCAAAGAATGTAGGAGTTACTCATTGCAAATCCAAGCGCGTAAAGAGGGAGCGGATAATGCTAACCGCGCGCCGAGTTCACAAGCTAACAGCGGGAAAAAGTAGTCTCTGGTGCCCCAATTTTCCGCCTTGACGGTATTGGAATGGCAACACTATTGCCGTAAAGTGTGTGTTTTAACCAGGAGTTAACATGATGGCACGTCACCAGACTTTTCCGCGCTCCTTGCTTTCAGCATCCATCGCGTCAGCATTTACGCTCTGCAGCTTCAATGTTTTAGCGCAGCAAAACAGGATCGATGATGAAGCGGCGTTGGATGTCATCGTCGTTACCGCCACTCGTCGGGCGGAAGATCCACAAAAAATTCCCGTTGCGGTCTCAGCGATTGCTGATGAAAAACTTGACGTACTGATTTCGGGGGGCGACGATGTGCGCATACTGTCGGCGCGTTTGCCTAGTTTGCAGATTGAATCCTCTTTTGGGCGAACCTTTCCGCGCTTTTATGTGCGTGGCCTGGGAAATACTGATTTCGACCTAAACGCGTCCCAGCCGGTTTCTTTGGTATACGACGACATCGTTCAAGAAAATCCAGTTTTGAAAGGTTTCCCGATCTTTGACTTAGACCAAGTCGAACTGATTCGCGGTCCTCAAGGCACGTTGTTTGGCCGCAATACGCCGGCGGGTGTAGTCAAGTTTGATTCCCGCCGCCCGACTGAAGCGCGGGAGGGTTACGGTAAAGTGTCCTTCGGTAGTTTCTCTAACATCAACGCGGAAGGCGCCATTTCTGGGGGCTTCGCCGATGGCGTCAGTGGTCGGCTGTCAGCGCTTTACCAGCGTCGCGATGACTATGTCGACAATACCTTCCGGCAGCAAAAAGATGCGCTCGAAGGCTACCGTGAATACGCGCTGCGCGGCCAGCTGCAGTATGCGCCGGATGATAGTTTCTCGGCCCTGTTCAACGTGCACGCCCGTGATTTAATCGGCACAGCGCGCCTGTTTCGCGCCAATATCGTTCAGCCGGGAAGCAATAATTTTGTTTCCACGTTTGATCGCAATCGCGTCGCGATTGATGGCAGAAATGAGCAAGACGCCAGTTCCGCCGGTGCAAATTTAAGAATGCGTTTTGGTTTTGACGGCTTTTCGCTGAACTCCATCACCGGCTATGAAACCGTGGACTTCTTTAGCCGGGGCGACATTGACGGCGGTTTTGGCGCTGCCTTCGCGCCTCCTTCTGGCCCGGGCGTTATTCCCTTCCCGGCGGAATCGGCAGACGGCGTGCCTGACCACGGTCAGTTTACTCAAGAAATTCGGCTGGAATCCGATGACGTCAGCGCGCTTAATTGGCAGGCTGGATTCTTTTATTTTAATGAAGACCTGACGATTGACAGTTTCAATTTCGACACGCTGAGAGGCGGTGTACAAAATGGTTACGCGCAACAAAAACAAGACAACAAAGCCTACGCAGTGTTTGGCTCGCTCGACTACGACGTGTCTGACGCATTCAATGTACGCGCTGGGCTGCGCTACACCAATGATAAAAAGGATTTCAGCGCGTTTCGCACCGCATCGCCCATTGGTGGCGTGCCAATCCCAAGGCTGACCGCAAATCTCGACGACTCTGATGTCAGTTGGGATCTTGCTGGCCTTTACTCAATTGATGACAACACCCGCATTTTCGCCCGCGTCGCACGCGGCTTCCGTGCACCCTCGGTGCAGGGCCGCATTTTGTTCGGAAACACTTTGTCCGTGGCGAAAAGCGAATCAGTTACCAGCGTAGAAGCTGGCTTGAAAAATGAGTCCGAGGACCGCCGCACGCGCTTTAACCTAACCGCATTTAGCTATGAAGTGAAAGATCAACAGCTGACCGCTGTCGGCGGGCAAGCGAACTTTAACCAGCTGATCAATGCCAAGAAAAGCACCGGCCAAGGTATTGAAGCAGACATGGAGTCCTATCTAACTCCAGACTTGCTAGTCACTGCCAGTGCCAGCTACAACGATACCGAGATCAAGGATCCGAACCTGTTTATCCAGCCCTGCGGCGCACGCTGCACGGTGCTTGATCCGGCTGGGCG
>JAYTAO010000193.1:0-4472 GCA_043737435.1 Rhodanobacteraceae bacterium
GCGCAATGCCCGTTCGGCTTCGCCCACTTCTAAAATTAGCAAGCCACGCTCAGTCAAAAAGTCCGCGGCATCGCGCAGAATTTGCAATGGGTGGTCTAAGCCCTGTTTTCCGCTGGTCAGACCAAGTTTTGGCTCGTGGCCATACTCTGGTGCCATTGCGACATATTCGGCATCTGTGACGTAGGGCGGGTTCGACAAAATTAAATCGAAGCGCCCATGCAATGAGCCAAATAAATCTGACTGCACCGCGCGGCAACGCGAAGCGATTGAATGCAGCGCGATATTTTCTGCAGCCAAGGACAATGCTTCGCGCGATATGTCCGCCAGCATGACCCTGGACTGCGGAAAACGTTTCGCGGCGGCAATGCCGATGCAGCCGGAGCCAGTGCACAAATCAAGAATTTCGGCGGGCGGCGTGTCACCAAACCAGCTCGCAAAGCCTTCAACAATTAACTCAGCAATCGGCGAACGCGGCACCAAAGCGCGCGCATCGGTTTTAAATTCCAAACCGGCGAAGCGCGCCACGCCGGTCAAATAGGCTGCGGGTATACGCTCATCAATGCGCCGCTGCACCAGCATTAACGCTCGCTCCACCTCGGAATCGAGTAGCTTTCCCCTTGCTAAATTAGCCGGAAAATCGTGCGGTAAATGCAGCGCATAAAACACCAGCTCACGCGCCTCATCCAGAGCGTTGTCGTGGTGGTGCGCAATCATCACACCGCTCTGTCTAAGCATACCCGCCGCACGCGCGACTAGGCTAAGTAAGTTACTCATTAGTTGCTGTGCGGGCAAAGCTACCCTTCAGCCAGCGCTTGATATCCAGCAGCAGTGCGGTAGCACGCATCAAGATGACCCTTCTAAAAACGATAAGCGAATGCGGCAAAAAAGCGCTCGGCGAACTCGTCCTTGGTGTACACGTGATTTTGCGGACCGGCGTGTTCAATTTTGATGGTGCCGGCAAGCGAAGCTATGCGCCCGGTGGTTTCAAAGTCCATACCGTGCATCAGGCCATAAATTAAGCCCGCACGATAAGCATCGCCACAGCCGGTGGGCTCAACAATGCGCAGCGGTGTCGCGCATGGAATCAAAGTTTCACCTTTTTTGGTAATCCACGTTGAGCCCTCGCCACCCCGAGTAATGATATAGGCATCGACATGCTCGGCGATTTGCGCGGGGCTCCAGCCAGTACGCTCGCTCAATAGTGAGCTTTCGTAATCATTCACGCAGACGTATTTGGCGCGTTCAATAAAGTGCTTAAATTCCGCGCCGTTGAACAACGGCAGCGCTTGGCCTGGGTCAAAAATAAACGGCATGTCGGCCTGAGCGAATTCATTCGCATGCTGCAGCATCGCCTCACGGCTGTCGGGTGCGACGATCCCTAGCGTTACCCCAACATTAGCAGCAAGGACATCTTTAACGTGCTGCTCGTTGGAGCGCATCATCGCCCCCGGATGAAAGGCGGTGATCTGGTTGTTGTCTAGATCGGTGGTAATAAAAGCTTGTGCGGTGTAGCAATCATCGAGCTGCAACACATGTGCCAGTGAAATTCCCAGCTTTTCAAAGCGCGCACGATACGGCGTGAAATCCGAGCCTACCGAAGCAAAAGGCAGCGGGTTGCCGCCCAACATGTTCAAGTTATAAGAAATATTGCCTGCCACGCCGCCAAAATCTTTGCGCATTTCTGGCACGAAAAACGCCACGTTCAACATATGCACCTTGTCGGGTAAAATGTGATTCTTGAAGTGATCTTGAAACACCATCAAGGTGTCATAGGCAAGCGAGCCGCAAATAAGTGCTGACATAACTGAAAGATCCGAGCGAAATTAGAGGGCGCGGAGTGTAGTCTTTTTCCCGCAGCACCTGCCAGAGTCCGGCGTGTCGCTGCATCTGCGCTTGTTGGGATATCGCCTGCTGTCGGGAAAATTCGCGCTTAATAAGGTTAAGCTCAACACCACCAAAACATGTCGACGAAGTGCACCGAATGCTCATTTTGCCGCTGCATAAACCGCTAAATAGCCAAACTCTGCCATGGGTTACATTGCTGCTGATCGTGGTTAACTGTTGGGTATATTTTGCGCTGCAAGCGCCGGCAGAAAGCCGAGCCCAGCAAGCGATCGCGTTCTATCTCAGCGCAAATCTAGGCGAGCATGAATTTCCCGCGTTTATTGCGCAAATTGAGCCTAAAGAACGACGCCAGCAATATCAGGAAATTAGCCAATTAGAAGAGCCCTGGCGCAGCACGCTGCTGGTTCCCGAGTTACAGGCAGACGCGAACTTTCAGCGCAGCCTTGATGCCGGAAAAATTTTGCCTGTTACTAGCGCCAGTTACCCCAACTATCATCAGCAGCGCCAACAATTTGATGCGCTTTGGCAACGGGCCAATTTTACCGAACGATTTGCGCATCGCACCGGCACTTTTAACCCGCTAACGATGCTGACATCAACGTTTCTGCACGGAAGTTTTGAACATCTGCTGGGCAATATGCTGATGTTGTTGATTGTTGGGCTACTCGTTGAAGGCGCGCTGGCCCGCTCCTGGTATTTATTGGTTTATTTGGGCGCAGGTTTTGCTGCAAGCTTGGCGTCAGAACTTTGGCGCTATGGCACGCCGATTACCGCGCTGGGCGCATCCGGTGCAATCGCTGGCTTGATGGGCGCGCTGCCGGTTTTGTGGGGTTTACGGCGGGTACGGGTTTTTTACTGGCTTGGCTTTTACTTCGATTATTTACACATACCTGCACTCGTGCTACTGCCGATTTGGCTGGGAAAAGAAGTGTTTTCTCTGCTAACTAGTCATGAACATATCGGTTTTGACGCCCATGCCGGCGGCATGATTGCGGGCGCTGTTTCATGCTGGACTCTCCGCAAGATTGGTAAGGTGCGTGAGTCATTTTTTTTGGAAGCGCCGGGCGAATCTCAGGCAACAAGCAGCAACACCGATGCAGGAGTGCCTGGGCAAAGCAATACAACACCGGCCAATGCTGTGGAACAAGCGCAAAAGCTTCGTTTAGGCGTTAAAGCCTTGGGTGAGCTGGATTTTAATCGCGCACATACCTTGCTAGCGAGCTTGGCATTCTACGAGAGCAGACGTCTGGATATTCTAATTCCAGCCTTTAGGGCAGCACGTTTCGGCCCCGGTGGTGGCGCTGCAGAAAATGCCGCAAGACGCGTATTGCTGGTAGAAAACGTGCTTCCAAGCGAAATCAAAACTCTGCATGATATTTGGCTAGAACTTGCCGCTGCAGGCGTTACCGTGCAGCTTTCAAACAACGAACAGCTGCGTATTGCGACGCTGTGGATGCAAGGCGGATTTTTAAAAAGCGCAGAGCCGATGCTGCTTGCATTGGCAAAATTAGTGGCGGAAAAGCGCTTTGATGGCGCGTTACTAAAGCCTGTGCTGGCACAATTCGCACAGGCGCTAAGTGTTTTGGGCGACAGTCGAGCCGCTAGAATTCAGGCCTTGTCGGAACGATTCGCTTGATATGACATTGATTGAATAGATGTCGAATTATTGGCCGGCCAATATGCCCCCGTACTCATTGATCGCCGCGATATGCACGCTTTCTGGAAAGCGCTGCTGCAACTGCGTAATAAGTTTTTTCGCGCCGACGGCATCGTGTAAGCGCTCCGCCAAAATTTTTGCCGCCAGCAATAAATTGCGCGGCACAAGTTTGCTTTTCGGGAATTGCTTGCAAAAACCCTGCAACACGCCTATCGCAAGTTTCGGGTGGGCTACACTTAGCGCGGTGGCCAAAACGGCGTATTCTTCTGCGGCACGTGGCGTAAAGGCCGGATCAAGTGCTAAGCATTCTTTGTAAAGCGCCACCGAGTCCGGCATTTTTTCCTGCGCCAACAATACGCTCAACCAAATCTGACCATGTTCTAACATGCCAGGGGTATCCTGATTAATTTTTAGAATTTTTCGATAACGCTCGTGCACCATTGCGGTAGCACCTCTAGCACTAATCAGAGCGCGAAACCGCGCGGAGGCCTCCGTCAGCTTACCTTGCACCACGAGTTCTTCACACTCATTAATCACTGATTGATCGGGGTCAAGTTTGATGTGGGTGCGGGGCAATTCTTTCTGTTTTGGCACCAACTCAAAGCCTAGCGCCTCATGAAATTGATAGACCAGATAGCCCAACAAATAAAAACTCATCAAGGCAAAATAAAAACTTACGGCGCTGGTAAGTAAAACTGCGATCGGGCCCCACAAAAACGTTAGCAGATCATTCAAATAGAATTTGCTGAAAACGAAACATATGGACAAAAGTACCACTGCCAAATAAGGCCAGCCGATACGCATCATGGCGTCGAACCAGCGCACTGGATTCAACGAACTAATCACGGAACCCTCAATGGCGACCATAATTGACGCAGCTGGATAGCCCAATACCCGCAATAGACCAATAACGACGGCAACCCCAAAAGGTGCATAAAAATACGCCACTAGTCCAAGCGCGTACATGCCA
>JAYTAO010000194.1:0-10912 GCA_043737435.1 Rhodanobacteraceae bacterium
TTACACCTATCCGGGCACGCAACATGGCTTCCATAATAATTCCACGCCACGCTATGACAAAGCCGCTGCGGCGCTTTCTTGGACGCGCACGTTGGCGCACTTTAAGAAATATTTGGCTTGACTATTGTCGGGCGACGGCTAAGGAATAGTGCCCTAAAACATCCTAGAAACAGCAGGCGGACGGACAAAATGGTGCGCAAGTACGTATTTACCCCCGGCGCCAAGCAAAAAACCGCGCCGCCATAGCTAAAGTCCTCTGCGGTGCATGCGCGCGCTTCCAGTTGCCAGCAACATATTTATTCGCCTCCATCATGGTCGGATAGGCGTGAATAGTGCCTAGGATTTTGTTGAGGCCAAGTCGATATTTCATCGCCAACACATATTCTGCGATCATCTCCCCTGCCTCTGCACACACAATCGTGGCGCCCAAAATCTCATCAGTACCGGTTTTGGTCAGCACTTTCAAAAAGCCATGGTCGGTGCCGTCAGCAATGGCGCGATCTAGATCATCCATGCCGTAGCGGGTGACTTCAAAGGCAATATTCGCGGCTTTGGCTTCGCTTTCGGATAAGCCCACACGCGCGACTTGCGGTTCGGTAAATGTCGCCCACGGAATCACCCGGTAGTCTGCTTTGAAACTCCAAAACGGCGCAAGCAATTGATTCACCGCCGCATACCACGCTTGGTGCGCGGCAACGTGGGTAAATTGATACGGCCCGGTCACATCCCCGCACACGGCGATATTGGGAAAGTTGGTGCGCAGCAGTGGGTCAGCGGCAATGGTGCCGCGCTCGCTTAACGTAACGCCTAATGTGTCCAAGCCAAACCCTTCAACATTAGCCTTACGCCCGAGCGCAATTAGCACTTGATCAAACGCCAGTTCCACTCGCTTGCCATCCGATTCTGCAATCAAAACCCCGCCGTCTGTGCTTGCTCTAAACTCCAATGCTTTATGGCCCAGCGCCAATTGGATGCCTTCGGCGATGAACACATCGCGCAGCAGCTCGGAAACATCATCATCTTCGCGTGACAATAACTTCGGCGCCATTTCCACCACCGTCACGACCGAGCCAAAGCGCGCAAAAGCCTGCGCCAACTCGCAACCAATCGGCCCGCCGCCCAACACCAGCAGGCGTTTCGGCAATGTCTTGAGTTGCCAAAGCGTATCAGATGTTAGGTAGCTAATTGTATCTAAGCCCGGCAATTTCGGCACTAACGGGCGCGCGCCGGTAGCAATAATGATCGAGCGCGCAGACAGCGTTTTGCCATTGACTTCCACCGTCCACGGAGAAACTAATTTTGCCGCACCGTTTATGCAGTTCACACCAAGAGCTTCATAGCGCTGCACCGAATCATGGGGCTCGACTTTCGCCACCACCGCCTGCACCCGCGCCATGACGTCGGCGAAGTCAAATTGCGCCGTCAATGATTCGACCCCGAAATTTTTGCTGGCACGCGCATCAGATAACAGCCTGGCAGAGCGAATCAAGGCCTTAGACGGTACACAGCCGGTGTTGAGGCAATCACCGCCCATTTTGTCTTTCTCAATCAGCACCACTTTGGCCTTCACGGCCGCGGCAATGTAGGCGGACACCAAACCGGCGGAACCCGCGCCGATCACAATTAAGTTGTAGTCAAAGCTTTTTGGTTTCTTGTGACCGCGATAGATTTTTCGCGCCGCCACTTGATTCATCAAAAACTTCAACACCAGTGGCAGCAGGCCGATGACGGCAAATGCGGCAAGCAAGGACGGCGAAAGTATACTTTTCAGACTGGCGATTTTCGCCAATTGCGTGCCAGCAAATACAAAGGCCAGCGTTCCGGGCAACATGCCGATTTGGCTGACGAGATAGAACGTTGCCGTTCGTATCGGCGTCAATCCCATCAGCAAATTGACCACAAAAAACGGCACTAGCGGCACCAGCCGCAGGCTCAACAAATAAATCCAGCCGTCTTTTTTGACGCCTTCTTCTATGCCTTTGATGCGATCCGCAAATTTGGCGCGTATCGCGTCACGCAGCAAAAAGCGAGAAGCCAAAAATGCCAGCGTTGCGCCAATGGAGCTGGCAAAAGAAACCGCGATGCTGCCCCATAGCAAGCCAAACAACGCGCCACCCGCCAAGGTCAGTACCGCCGCACCAGGCAATGAGACCGCCGTCACCGCGATATAGATGGCGACAAAACTAAAAAGGGCCACAAAAAAATGCCGGCCGACCCAGCCCGAAAGTAGTTCACGCTGCGCTTTTAATGACTCCAGCGTCAAATATTTGGAGCCATCAAAATAGAAAAACGCCGCAATGGCGATTAGAAGCAGCGCCGCAACGGCGATCCGAGCGTTATTTGATTTTTTCATGCGCCATTAGAACCCATAAAGGGGCGAATTCTTTCGGGTAACGTGAAAAAAACGTGGTTTTCACCGTCGCCTTAGGGCGCATTAAGTGCCGCGTCTATGGTCTCGGAAACCACTGCTTGGCCCAGATGGGATGTCTCGACGCAATATAACTTTCCCCCGCCTGATACGCCCACTGCCCTTCTCATGTGTGATGAAACTAACAATGGTGGAGGAAGTAACTGTTTGCAGACTCAACACTGCTTGTTCAATCGGAAACGATGAGGCAAATAGCATCGGCCGCTGGGAGAAAAAAAGTGAGCGAAGTACGAGAAGCACTTGTGTGTGCGGCCGAACATAAATGTAATCGACCCGCGACCGGAAACGCATTACTAGCGCGGTCGCGGTTTGCAATGTCAATGCCTAAAACTATCGGGCCCGAACACTCAGCGCGCTCTGCGTTGCATCAATAGTAAAGCTGGAACTTAAATTGCGCTGGTTTGCAGTGCCATCGCGGCGCTTGATTTCCAACACAATCGGCGTCAGTTCGGCCACTTGTGCGTCGATGCGGGCACGCTCGTAATAGCTCAACGACGGGCCTTGCGCGATCATATTGAGCTGGCTGAGTGCATCTTCCAACGCCCCGCGTAATGCCGTCGCCCGCGCGTAGGCTTCACCGGCGCGAACTGGATCGCCACTGAGCTGATACGCGCGGCCGAGCGCCTCAAAAAGTGCCGGATCCGAATCAAATGCGGTCACTAGTTCACGCAAAATATCCAGCGCGATGCCGGCGTCGGCTTGCGTGCCCAGATCGATAAGCGCCTGCGCGTAGCTTGCACCGACCACACGATGTTTGGGATAAGTTTTCATCAGCGAAGCAAATTGCGCCCGCCATGCTTGCTGATTTTTCGCATTGACCTGAATTTCCGCGTCTAGCAATGCGCGCGTCAACTTTAGTTCGGCAGTATCCGGAAGTAATGCTGCCAACTCCATTGCCCGTTTGATATCGCCTGCCCGCGCGCTAGCCAACGCGAAACCGTAGTTAATAGCTGCGCTGCTTGCGCCACGGGAACTAATGGCGTCGAGGTAATAGCGCTTGAGTAGCGTCGCGTCACTAGATTTGATCACGCGAACCCGCTCACGCATCAATTGGAAAACTAAATCGTGCTGCACGACCGGCTGTTCCAATAGCTGCGCTTCGCGCGATTTAGCCTCGGCAATGCGCGTCACCGAAATCGGGTGCGTTTGCAAATACTGCGGCACTTGCGAGCCCCCGCTGGAACGAAACGTAGCCTGCATGCGCTCGAACATGCCGCTCATCGCGGTGATATCGAACCCCGCCTTTTTCAGCGTTTGAATGCCAATGCGATCCGCCTCAAATTCGTTGTCGCGGGTAAAATTAATTTGTAGCTGCTGCATCAGCGCACTACCGCCAATCAATACGGCCGCGACCGGATCAATCGTTTCGGGGTTGCTTTGGTTGTAGCCCTTATTGTTGCTCTGCGAGGCTGCAGCAGCAGCAACTGCAAGCGTGCCTAACATCACCGGCAAACTCGCTTTTTTCGCGCGTTCCAAAGCGCGCACCGTGTGTTTTTGCGTGACGTGCGCGGTCTCGTGCGCCAAAACAGCTGCCAGCTCACTTTCATCGCCCGCACGCATAAGCAAACCGGTGTGTACAGCAATCAGCCCGCCAGGGACCGCAAAAGCGTTAAAATTTTCATCGTTGATCAACACATAGGTAAAGTTTTGATCCGGCGCTGAGCTGGCTTCCGATAGCCGTGTCGCTAAAGTTCGCAGGTATTCATCCACTTGTGGATCTTCTACCAACACCCCGGCATTGCGCATTTCGCGCAGTACCGACAAGCCGTAGTAATACTCATCCAACTCGCTCACACCGGCATTGGCGGAGCGCCCAAAATCAGGCAAATCAAAATCTTTCGCGCCAACGCTGGTGAAAACACTGACCAGCACGGCGAAAATTGCGATGGATTTAATACGCGGGCGCGGCTGGCGCGCTGCTAAAATCGAGTTAGTTTTCATCACGCTACGCTACACCAAAATATTGCCGGGGCTGTTAACGTGAACTCAACCTATTTTTTTACCGACTTGCTAAAGCAACAAGCGGAATTCGCACAGTTGAAGTTTTTAGATTCCAAAGCCGTGACTTCGGTCGGCTTTATTGGCTTGTACGGCAATGCCGCGGCACTGGCGGCAGATGCGCTAGATGCCGAGAACGCCGCCATTTGCCATACGCTGTCAGGCTATGCGGAAGTCTATGTCTGCCCCTCCGCCGCAGGGCGGCGCGGCATCGATACCGCGCCCGCATTTCCAGCCAGAGCGGGGCTGCGCTGGCTCAGCCTAGCGGGCATGCTAGAACGCATTGCACCCAATGACGGCGGGCCGTGCTCGGTAAGCATTTGCTTAGCTAGCGATAGCGATTTGGCACGCACGGAAGCATTAGAGCTTTGCTTGGCAGCGCTGGCATTGGATTTTGAAGTGCAATTGAGTCTGCGCGGCGCAGGCATTTTGGGCCTGCAGAAATCACTGGCTCGAGCCGGTGCCAAGGGCTACGCGAGCCTTGCAATGTTTGGTTTGGCACACGCATTGATTGCGCCTTCGGAGATCGCATCTCTGGCGCCGTTGACACTGGTGTTAGATTCGTTGAGCCTGCCCTGGCAGCTTGGCGCGGTCCGGCAAGTACCGCTGATGTGGGAATTTTAGGCTTTCAACTTTTGACTAGTGCAGCTGCAAAATTATTGCAAACAAAAGCAACATAGCCGCAAATAATGGCAGTAAGCCTTAGCCCGCCAAGCAAATCGGGCACTATCTACACATGAAATTTACGGCCCTAAGCAAGCGCCTACGCGCTGACTTCCAGCTTTCAATCATCACTTTGTTTGGTGTTTGTTCGCTGTTGCTAATATTGCCGTTCGCAATTTATCGCGTACTGTCCGGCAATTGGCTGGTCGCGTCTTTAGATTTCTTGTTGGTCATTGGCATCGCCTGCCCGGTGATTTACGCTTGGCGCAGCGGAAACTACACGAATGCTGGCAGGATTTTAGTGCTGATTTACTCTAGCGGCGCTATTGCAAGTGCGGTGTTGCTGGGCGTGGTGGGCTTATTTTGGATGTACGCCACGATCTTGGCTAACTTCTTTTTGGTAAGTCGCCGCACCGCCGTCACGGTTACCGCGGTCTCGCTAATCATCTTGGTCGCGGCGGGCAAAGGTTTCGAGAATACTCCGCAGATTTTCTCCTTTGTCGCCACCACCGGCTTGGTCAGTACCTTGGCATTTATTTTGGCGAATCGCACCGAAGCGCAACGCGTCGAGCTGGAGCTATTGGCCACACGCGATGCCTTAACCGGAATCTACAATCGACGCGCGATGACGCGGGAATTGAGCATCGCCGTTGAAGCCAATAAGCGCCATTCCAGTCTCGCCGAACAGGCGACACGGCAAACCAGTCCAATCAGTTTGATCATTTTTGATTTGGATAATTTCAAACACATCAACGACGAACGCGGCCACGCCGAGGGTGATCGGGTGTTGGTGATTTTTACTTTGCTGATCAGCCAATGCACGCGCCGAATTGACCATTTTTTCCGCTACGGCGGCGAGGAATTTGTGCTGCTGCTACCCGGCGTGGGCATGACTGAATTGTCCGTTATTGCAGAAAAATTACGCCTGAAAATCAGTAGCGAGCTGCGCAGCGCCGGGGAGGTGATCACCGTTTCTTTGGGTGCGGCAGAATTACGTCGCGACGAAGGCTGGCAAGATTGGCTGCGCAGAGCGGACGCGGCGCTGTATGCGGCGAAATCGTCGGGCCGAAATTGTACGGTTGTGGCGTAAGTTGAACGAAAAAACCCAGCCGCATTTGCCTATCAAAGCACAGTTTAAATTTGGCACTGTTTGATTACTTTGCCGAGCAATAGAGTATGGGCTCCAAAATCATTGAGTGCGCCGTTCACTATGTCAAATACAGTTTTACGGGCGCTTAGCGCCGCCTGCATTTTAGGAATTGCCAGCGCTATCGCCGCTGCCGTGCATTTTTCCGTTGAAAACGAAAGCCAAGAAGCTTATTTGGGTGATTTCTGGGCAACGCGCGTCAGCTATCCGACTGGACAGTTCAACCCTAAGTGGCAATTGGACGCCATTAAGCAAGCCGAACTAGTACCTGCAGCATTGCCTGCAGGCAGCGAATTTAGCCGCAACAGCTCGGGCATCAATGCCTTGAACCCGATTCGGTTTACCGCACTTGGCCCCCGTCCACTAGGCAGTTTGACGAACGCTAACGCTGGCCGCACCAATGTCATCGTCAGCCACCCGACCAATCCAGCCATCGCCTGGATCGGCTCCGACGGTGGCGGCATCTGGAAAACCACGAATTGCTGCACCGCCGCGACTGAATGGAGTATCAAGACCGATTTGCCGCAGATTCAAAATAGCGCGATTAGCGATATGACGATGGATCCGAACAATCCGGATGTGCTTTATGCCGCCACCGGCGACTTGCGCTACGGTTCATTCTCTTTTGGCAGCAATGGCGTCCTTAAAAGTGTCGATGCGGGCGAAACCTGGACCGTTAAGGGCGAGGTCGAATTCAATCCTTTCTACCCGCCATCCGCGGGCGGTTTTCCGCAATATCAGGCCATTGGTCAAGTTAAGGTTGACCCCAACAACAGTAGCAACATCGTTGTGGGCACTAAAACTGGGCTTTATCTCAGCTACAACGCGGGTGACACGTGGGCTGGGCCTTGTTTAACGAACGCCTTCCCAAGCCAACGCCAAGATACCACCGGTTTAGTGCTGCGTGATTTAGGCACAACGACGGAAATTGTCGCTGCCATTGGCACGCGCGCATTTGAAACGACGGTACAACCGAATCTAAATCAAAACGGTGCCAACGGCATTTATAAGGGCGGCCTACCCGTCAGCGGCTGTCCGACAAATTTCGCTCTGATTAGCAGGCCGGATAACGGCTGGCCGGTCGGTACCGGAAGCGGTATTTCTATCGCAACGGTTGGTGATCCGAACTTAAACCCTATTGGCCGAATTGATATAGCCATGGCCCCGACAAATTCAAACATTTTGTATGCGCAGGTGGCGCGCCCGAATTCACAATCACCTGATATTTTGGGCGTATGGCGTTCTGACAATGGCGGCAATTCCTGGACGCAAGCCACGGTTGGCACAATTTCAGGGTCTGGTACACAAAGTTGGTACAACGCGGGCCTAATGGTGTCCCCGGTAGATTCCAATGTAGTTTGGTTGAGCGCATTCAACACCTTTCGCTCAACCACTGGCGGCAGCGCATTTACATCTGTCACTTCAACCCCGCATGTCGATCACCATGCGCGCAGCTATGTCGCGAATAATCCAGATCAAGTCCTTATCGGTACCGATGGGGGCGTTTATTACACCGCCAACGCTCGCGCGGCGGCACCCACGTGGCTTTCCTTGAATGCAACGCTCAACACGATAGAGCTTTACTCGGGCGGCATCACAACTAATTTTGCCACCACCACGACTTCTAGTGCTGTTGCTGGGGCGCAAGACAATGCCTGCATGGTATCTAGCTGGAGTAACGGCGACTTCGCGCCTCAGCTTTGGAGTATCCGGAATGGAGGTGCTGATGGCATTTTCGCAACGATTGAACCCGTTTTGGGGCAACGTTGGTATTACTCCAGCCAAAACGGCGCAATTGTAGTCAGCTCAGTCGCCCAAGGTACAAATACCCAATCGGCACAACCTGGATGGGGCACCCCGCAGACTGAGCGCAGGAGCTTCCTAACACAGTTTGATCTTTACCGTTTCGGTGGCGAAACTAGCGGCTGCCCTGCCGCCACTGGTTGCGGGCGCATTATCACCGGCAGTTATCGCGTTTGGGAAAGCACCTCAGGCGGCGTACCAACCTCAAGCTATGTGCCCAATAGTCCGGATTTAACCAAGAACACCCTGGGCAACCGCTCCTTTATCAACCAAGTCGCCTATAGCTATTCGACACCGAACCAAGCCATTGCCGGCACCAATGACGGCAGTGTCTGGCTGGGCTTCAATATGGGCTTAGGCACGGCCGGTTCCGCAACGTGGGTGAACCTGACCAACGGCAATGCTGTTTTGCCGAATCGACCGATTATGGATGTCATCACCGACGCTTCCGACCCGCTGATTGGCTATGCCGCTGTGGGCGGTTTCGATCAAAACACGCCGACGACCCCAGGCCATATTTTTCGCTATGTCTGCACCGCCAATTGCGCCAGTTTTGTTTGGCGCGATATCAGCGGCAATTTGCCTAATATTCCCGCCAACTCGGTGATGACTAACCCGAACCGGCTCAATCAAGTATTCGTGGGTACCGATTGGGGCCTTTACTTTACTGATGACGTGACCGCCACGCCGGTGGTTTGGCGCAAACACTCGGGCATGCCCAATGTGATGATTTGGGATTTGACCATTGATCGAGGCGCCACCACACTCGCCGTCTGGACGCGATCCCGTGGCGCTTGGGTAGCACCCTTGCCGCTGCAACCAAATAGTGACGCCATTTTCAGCGATGGCTTTGAGATTTAGCGGCAAGCAAGACTTGCAGGCACCTTGAACGCCCCTTACTCTCAGGGGCGTTTTTTTTGGTTCCTTTGCTCATGGATCACGTTGCCCTTAGTTTCGAGTTTTTCCCGCCGAAAACCGATGAACAGCGGGAGCTGCTGCATAAAAGTGTGCCTAAACTAAAAGTTTTTGCGCCGGAATACGTCAGCGTTACCTTCGGTGCCGGTGGCTCGACGCTAGATTACACAGTGGATACGGTGAGCACGCTGAAAAGTCAGTATGCACTAGAGGCAGCGCCCCATTTGAGCTGTATGGGCGGCACGCGTGCTGAAATTAAACGCTTGCTTGATACTTATGTCGCCATGGGCTGCAAACGCATCGTCGCGCTGCGGGGTGATATGCCTTCGGGCATGGCCAGCAGTGGTGATTTTAGCTATGCCGCTGAGCTAGTCAGTTACATCCGGCGCGAGCACGGCGATCATTTTCATATTGAAGTCGGCGCCTACCCGGAATTCCACCCGCAGGCGGAAAGTGCAGACGCGGATTTAACACGATTTGTCGACAAAATTAACGCTGGCGCCGATGGCGCGATCACGCAATATTTTTTCAATGCCGACGCCTATTTTCATTTTCTTGATGACGTGACCGCGCGCGGAGTTGCGGTGCCGATCGTGCCCGGCATTATGCCGATCGGTAATTTTTCCCAGCTCAAACGCTTTTCCGATATGTGCGGCACGGAAATCCCGCGCTGGTTAACCAAACGAATGCTGGGCTTTGGCGACGACGCACAAAGTGTGCGCGATTACGGGGCGGACGTGGTCGCCGAGCTATGCGATCAGCTGGTCGGCGGTGGCGTTGAAGCCCTGCATTTTTATACTCTAAACCGCGCCAAATCGACGTTGGATGTGTTGGAGCGCTTGGGCGTTAAGCCGAAAATGCCGCGCTGAGCATTGCGGTTCTGGAAATTTTCTTAGCCAAAAAAACTTTTCTTAGCCAAAAAAAACGCCCAGGTAACCAGCCCCTGGGCGTTGCGTACTTTCAAATTGTTAGAACAAGCTTTCAATCGTTAGAACAAACTTTTTACAGACCGATCGTCCAGCCCTGTGTCCAATCGCCGTCTACAAACGCGCCCTTGGCACTGTAGCGCTCAAAAAACGCGTCGGAGCTCGTCTGTGTCGCGTTGCGCAGAGGTGAATTCACCAGCAAGGTGCGGCCATCACTATTAAATAAGCCCGTTGCGGGGCCGGTAGCGTTGTCGGCTTGACCATTGACGAAGGTGCTCAGCAAAAACGGATCGGCGGCTTGATCGTCAAATTGCTTAGTGCAGCCAAAATACGCGCCGCTAATCGTAGTTACGCCATTGAATGCGCCGTTTGTGCGGGTTGCTTCGTAGGTCGCTGGGTCATCGAAATTCAAACACTGTCGCAGGTAGTTCACGAATACCACGTTTTGCAACACATATGCCGAACCCCTACGAATGAGCGCGCCGTCGACGCCAAAGCCAGCGCCATCGAAGGTTGCATTGATTACTACCGGACGGGTTCGCGGTAGTGCATCAAGCACGGTCGGTCCATTATCGGACTCGATGCCGTGGCTGGCGCCGTCAACACCTGGGCCTTGCTTGATATAGGCGTACTGAATTTTGCCGACATAACCGAAATCCGTATCGATGTTGTCGTCGTTACTACCTAAAGAGATGATGTGTTTCAAATTGACGGTACCGCCAAACATCTCGAAGCCATCATCACCGTTATAGGCTGCCTGTACGAAATCGATCAAGGTGCCAGCCCCGACGCCACCCAAGGTAAGGGCATTCAAATCGACGTTAGGTGCCAAGAAACCGCCTGAGCTGCGAATTTGTACGTACTTGAGCACGCCAGAACTGTCATTTGCGTCCGTGCCGCCCCATACAATTGCCGAATCTGCCTCAAATGCGCAGGTAACGGATCCAACGCCGGTGCAGCCGGTATTGATCGGTGCACGGCCAGCAATAATCAGCCCGGCCCAAGTGCCAGCGTTTACCGCTGCATCAGCAA
>JAYTAO010000195.1:0-10906 GCA_043737435.1 Rhodanobacteraceae bacterium
TTGCGAATCGACTGAAGCGGCCTGCCTTGAATCGCGCCAGGGAAAACGTACTCGTTACCGCTGAGCTTAGGCAGTGCCTCAAGAATTGCCAGAGCTGGCGCGCTGAGCGGTATTTCGTGAGCGCTGCCGTTTTTGGTTTCCGGTAGAGAAAGCACAGCGCGATTTAGATCAACGTCGCACCATCGCGCGCTGAGTAGCTCAGTTTTGCGGCATCCGGTCAATAAGTACAACCACAACGCAGCGCGCGTGTATGGGCTGGCTACTCCGTCGATTGCTTGGGCAAGCTGGGGCAGTTCAGCGGGTGTCACCCAGCGGTTACGGCTTTTCTCTTTGAATCGGTCAGCACCTTGAGCGGGATTTGCCGCCGTTGCGGGTAGCAACTTCCACTTCAGCGCCAGGGAAAACATTTTAGAGATTAGGGCGAGCGTGCGGTTCGCCTCGTAAGGAGTTGCGCTGCCAATCTTGGCGATCAATGCGTTCACGTCAACATCGGTAATTGACGCCAGCTTGCGGGTATTCCAAATACTCAAGTGCTTAGTGATGCGCCGTACGTCCTCAGCGCCGGTTTTTTTGGTCGGTGCGTGCCGTGTGCCGTACTCTTTCGCCAATGCGCCGAATGTGGGTGCTTCGCGCTTGGCTTTGGCTTCCGCCAACGGATCATTACCGGCCGCAGATTCGCGAAGCATCAGCTGGGCGCGCTTGGTCGCTTTATCCAGGGTGTACGTCCCATAGTCGCCAATGGTAGCCAGCCGATCAGCGCCCCCTAAGTCCCGGTAACTCAGAATAAAAGCCTTGCGCCCGCTGGGGTAGACACGCAGGCCTAACCCGGTGGTTTTGGTGTCCCAAACGACGTAGCGCGCATTGTCTTTGCCCTCGTAAACGGCCTTATCTATCACGTCCTGAGTCAGTTTTAATTTTGGCATTTGAGAGCATCTGATTTTTGATTGACTCAAAATGAGTCAGCACTGAGTCAGTAGAATAGCCAGAAAACAAGGGCAAAGCTAGGGAAAGAATTAACATACTGCCTTTGTAAGTGGTTGATTTATAGGTATTTATAGAATTACTTGGGGAGGTTTGGGAACGCGAGCATCTGATTTGTAATCAGGAGGTCCGCGGTTCGAATCCGTGTGTCGGCACCACCTCATCAAGCGATTTGTCCGCAGTGGCCGCTATGCACCTCAAGTAGATTTTGCTTTTGACGTGCGTAGCTTTTAAACCAAAAAAACCACTCTGTGCCATTATCCCAAAAGCTTTTCGCGACTCTCAAACGCTCGCTCAAGCGCCGCATCGGCCGGCGATGGCGAAGTCAATGCATCTGCCAAACATTGCTGCGACCTTGAAGTTCGGCGGCACGTTTAAGCGGCGTCCAATGTGGCATATTGCTTCGCTAACTAGGCACATGCCCAATCTCAACCCGCGCAAGCTTAGCCAGTAAGCGACGCTGTTGCCTAGCTTCCCACGAATCAAAACCAATGGTCTCTATTGGCCGCCAAAGGGCGACCCACGCCAGGATCATCAGGCCTTCGCTAAGTGCTTCGGCAAAAGGATTGCTGACACTTTTTAGCCAACTTCGTAACGCCAACGCCAGCACCAAAATCGTCAAGCCGGTGAACAAGGCCAAGCGTCCGACCCCACGACGCCTGCGGTGTCGGCGCTCTGCCTGCTGGGTGGCAAGCGCAAAGTGCGTGTGGACGGCGCGCTCGATATCCTTGATATGCGCTGCCATTTCCGCTGGCGCATAAATCATCACCCGAAGCGGTGTGCTGACGCTGTATTCGGCAGCACTTTCCAACAAATAAGCATCGACATTGCGATCAAGTGCTTTGTCGTGAAACGGCGCAGGGTCAAGGGTGTCAAAGAGTTGCTCGAGTTTTTGAACACGCAGTTCAATATCTGCCATATTTTTGTCCTTGCGCTAACAGAAAAATTGCAATTACCGATTGCGCATATGCTGTAACCGTGCGCCAGCAATTGCGCGCAAAATCTTGCGCTGGTCTGGCGCAAACGGCGAGCGCTTACCGCAGTGCTTGAGCAATAGCGCGTCGTCTTGTGATTCCCCTAAGCGTTCGGCTTGTAGTTCCAAATCCGCAACCGCTGGGCGCAACCCAGGTTCGATCCCGGCCAGCAAACTGTCTTGTTGACGCAAACGCCGCAAGCGCCGCCGATACACGTGCCAAACTTCGTCTAGCTCGGGGTGTCGATGCGCGTTGCGCTGCGCTTTTTCGACCCGACGCACGCTGCGATTTACCGCGCTGTTGACCTCGGAGGCATCGACATCTTGCCAAGCTAAGCGCACTAGGCGCGCCATAATTGCACTCAGGCGCTGTCGGCGTGACAAAAAATCTGGATTGCGGCGCAATGCGATGCGCATTAATTGATCGCGCCGCGTTCGTGCAGCTTTAAGGGCAGCGGGCAAAATCACCGTAACTTCAGCTGTTGCATCCTTGATCCGCGCGAGCGCTTCCAGCAGCGCTTGGGCGTCGCGTAGTGGTGATAAACCTCGGCCCAGCTGTCCTATATCGTGATCCAAACGTTTGGCACGATCCGCGCAGTTACGCCTTTTAAACGTGCGGGCGGCGAGGGCAAGTGTTGCGCGTGCGCGGCGTATACACTTGCGGCCTTCATGAATTCCTTGGTGCCGCGCGTTTCCGGGCTGTGCCAAGTAAGCCATGGCGCGTTGCAGTTGCGCGAATGCGAAATCTTTTAGCGCAATTCCAAGTTCGCCGATGATGGGTTTCGGCGCGCTCGTCAAGTCGCTCGGGATTCGCGGCTTAACTGACACAGGCAGCAGCGCGCGGGCGAGCAAATTCAATGTTTAGCACCCGCATCCTTTAGTATTTTTCGAAGCAGAAATTTAACTCTTCGGATGGCAGCGGCGCTACCGTTGCACCGGTACTTCTCAACATTAATGCGAAAACAAAACTGGCAAATGCGCCAAACGCAATAAATCCCGTGTCACGCCCCCCAGCATAAACTCGCGAAAGCGCGAATGGCCGTAGCCGCCGGCGACGAGCAAATCAGCGCCGACTTCTTGGGCATGCTGCAGAATCGATGCAGCAACGCTATGTCCCATCCGCGGTCGGCGAAAAACCTGAACTTTCAGGCCATGCTTGGCTAAGTGCGCAGCGATATCCGCGCCGGGCTGCTCGCCATGCGCAAATTCTCCGATTTCCGGGTCAACAACCAAAATATCGACGGACTCGGCGGTTTTTAGTAAGGGTAACGCATCGTGTACTGCGCGCGTGGTTTCGCGCGATGGCTGCCAAGCAATCACGGCACGAGTGAACGGGGTTTTGCCATGATAGTTCGGTGGCACTAACAAAATGGGTCGCCCGGATCCAATTAATAAATTAACGAAATACTCGTGAGCCACAGCGCTCTCGGTGCCAGTACCCGCAGCGCCAGTTAGAATAATTAAGTCGGCGTAATGCGCGTGCATGGTGGCCGTAGGCGAGGGCGCCAACAGTGCCGATTCAACCACCCGGACTTCAGTCTGCACGCCCAGCCGTCCATTGTTCTGCTGGGCAAATCGATCACGCATTTTTTGCGCTAGCGGCTGCGCGCTGCGCAATATTTGTTCGCGCAAACGCATATAGACCTCACCCGAGATGGGAACCCACTCGTTCGGCATAGGTGGCGGCACGTCGAGCGCAATCAGCAGCGAGAGCCGTGCATCGAAGTGCGCGCAAATGCTGAGGGCGCAAGAAAGTGGGCCAAGTTCGGTGTTTGCATTGACATAAGGTAGAAGGACATTTTTGATCATTACCGCGCTCCCGGAGGTTCGAGTTGGCTAGCTTAGCGTCCATTAGAATCAAAAATGCGTGTCGATCTTTTGATTTGGGTCAACTATGTTGTGTATTGTTTCAGGGGTAATGGCGCATCCGCCCAGGAAAAACTGCGCCGGCGTCGGCTGACTTGGCTGGCTTGGCTGACCCGGCTGACTTGGCTGGTTAGAGCTGATTACAGTCGGTTAGACTGAGCGCGTCCAACGGAATTGATTGATGACTATTAGCTTAGCGTTGAGATCCTTGAAGCGCACGCCGGTTTTTGCAGGCGCAATGTTGCTCTCGCTAATTCTTGGCATCGGCTCCATCGGTTCGATGTTTTCTGTTGTTAATAGCGTGCTGCTTGCGCCGCTGCCCTACGGGGCACCGGATCGCCTAGTCAGTGTTGGGCTAAACAGCGGGCCGCAAGGACATCAACTTAGCCCGACATCGTCCAGCGCCAGCCTACAGGCATCAGTCATTGCACCTATTAAGCAGCCGTCGGCGTTGTATTTTCACTACAAACAGCTCGCGCGGTGCCTAACCGACATCGGATTTTACCGAACCGGTAACGCCAATTTATGGAACGACGGTGATCAGTCGGCGGCTGAGCGTGTGACCGCGACGTGGATTACGGCCTCAATGCTGCCACTGCTTCAGATTCCGCCGCTGCTCGGTCGCTCGTTTACTCCAGACGAGGAACGTATGGGTGGTACCGACGCCGTAATTTTGAGCGAGGCCCTATGGCGGACGCGTTTCAATGCCGCACCCGATATCATCGGCAAAACGCTGTTGGTCAATAGCGTTCCGCGCCAGATCGTTGGCGTGATGCCAGCCCGCTTCGCTTTCCCTACGCCAGATACTCGTGTATGGCTTCCAATTCGGCCGAAAAGCACGATCACTGCAGGGGATTTCGCCTATTCTGGCGTGGCGCGGCTTGCTCCGGGAGCAACTGCAGAGCTTGCCCAGCAGGAGCTTTCAACGCTGATTTCCGGATTTCCGGAAGCGTTCCCGCAGTTGGATTCTGGCGGCTCGACCGCGACTTGGCTCGCCGAAATTCGACCTAATGCCGTAGTCTTACTTTTGCGTCAGCAGTTTACCGGCTCGATTGCGCCGCTACTGTGGATGTTGACTGCGGCGTCAGGGCTGGTGCTGCTCGTCGCATGGGCGAACGTGGTCAATCTGATGCTGATTCGTAGCGAGGGGAGTCAGCTGGAACTCAGCATTCGTGCAGCGCTCGGCGCTAGCCCTTGGCGTACCGCAAGTCATTTCCTCGGTGAATCGATGGTGCTGGGGGCAGTGTCTGGGGTGTTCGCGCTGCTAGTAGCGTATGGCGCTATTCGTGCTCTGGTTGCTTTCGGGCCGACTGATGTGCCTAGGATCGCGGAGCTGGGCGTAGGCGTCGTTGGCATCTGCTTCATCGCGCTAGTAACTGCGGTAGGCGTGATTATTTGTACCGCTGTACCGGCGCTACAAATTCGGCGCACCAACTTCGCGATCAAGCTGAGTGACGGCGCGCGCGGGCAGTCCGCGGGAAAGTCGCGGCAGCGCCTGGGAGCAAGCATCACTATCGTTCAAATTGCGCTAGCGTTGCTAGTTTTGATCGGCTCGGCATTGCTGCTGCGCACCGCGCAAAAGTTGTTTGAAGTGCAACCGGGGTTTGACGCGAATGGGGTCACGATTATCTGGACGCAGCTGCCATTCGCGGGTTACGACGATTCGGCCTCAGTGGCGTTCTACGCCCACTTGACTGATAAAGTTCGCCAGCTGCCCGGCGTGCGTGTCGCAGGATTGACGATGCGAGCACCGCTACTGCCCGGGGAGGCAATGGAGCAAACATTTGCGATCAACGGTGAGATGCGATCACTGCCAGTGAACGTTGTCGACGCCGGCTATTTCTCGGCGCTAAGAATTCCCATTCGGGCTGGCCGGAATTTTCAGCGCTTGGAATTAGAGCGTGGTGGCGACATTATGATTAGTCAACGCGCTGCGGCAATGCTTTTTAATGATCCTAGTGGTATGGCGGCGGTGGGGAAGCGCTTGGCGCTTGCAGCAAATGGGCTCAACTACACGGTTATTGGTGTAGTCGGCGATGTGCGGGATCAAAATCTGGCAAATGCGCCGGTGGCAATGATTTACCGGGCACAAGCCGTGCCAATTTCACCAAAATTGGAGCCCAGCGCCAGACGAACCATGGCGCTGGTCGTGCGTTCGAATTCCGGGTACGACACGCTCGTGCCGTCCATTCGCAAGCTGGTGCGGGAACTTGACGCTACGGTTCCAATTTTCAATGTCCAGACGATGCCGGAGGTGGTGCGTAACTCGACCGCGCGGCTGTCACTAGCACTGATGCTTATGACCGCCGCGGCAGGCATCACCCTGGTGCTGGGCGCAATCGGGCTTTATGGCGTGATGGCCTATTTGGTCGCGCTGCGCACGCGCGAATTTGGCATCCGCATCGCGTTGGGCGCTAACCCGCGGCGGATCGCCGCAGGGGCCGCGTTGCAGGGATTTGTGCTGACTGTGATCGGCGCTGCTATAGGCTTTACCTTATATGCGCTGACCGCACCCTACCTAAAAACATTTCTGTACGGTGTCACTGCGAGTGATCCGGTAACGCTGATCGGGGCTGCGCTGGTATTGATGGCAACGGCGTCGCTCGCAAGCGTGATTCCCGCCCGCCGGGCCGCGCAAATCGATCCGGCAGAGGCACTTCGGACGGAATAAAAAGGCCATAGGACGCAGACTTACGAAAGACTAAGCTTCGGCTTGAAATTCACTTCTATCCGCGCTTTGGGATCAATTAAATAGCGCACCGTACACTGCACCGGAAAACTGGTCAGCGTGTCGCTATTGGCGTGGGCGCAACGCAACCCTATCGGCCATGGAATACGCTCGGGGGTAGTCAAACCACTGGCATTAAAGCCAATGTGGGCATCACCAAAGACATGAATGCTAGTCAGCACGTACAGTTCAATATTTTCATGTGCCAAGCTTGCAGTTATGCCATCGGTTCGCAGCACCATCATGCCGTTTTCCATACGCATGGTATCTCTGCGAATGCCCTCTGCGGAAAGTTCAAACAGGCTGCCTAGTATTTCCATCGGCCTAGTTTCGCCGCTGGCAGGCAAGGAGTTTGAAAAATCTGTCTGAGCCAGCGACACAGTTATGCGTTCGGGTAGCATCATTACGGCGGCATGTAATTGAGTGATTAGATTGTTCATGATCTGCACTTGGCATTCATTTTTCAGCCCGCGCTGCATGGTTTCACTTAGAACGATATCGATCTGATCTGGCTTCGATATTTTCATGCTCAACGCATCAGCGATCAGCACTTCTTCTAGATAAGCTTCTAGATTTAGTCGCGCGAACAAGCGCTGCACGCACCGCACGCTGATGGGATTGATATCGATTAGGGTCAAGCGAAGTTGCTGCTCGGAAAAACGCGCGAGTAGCGGCAATACCAGCGTCGCAAACGGGCCACACCCCGCATAAAGCAAATGCACCGGACGCCCGGCATTGGCGCTGCGGCAAGCCAAAATAGCTTGATAAATGCCGCGCACGAAACTGCGTGTACGCGCAAGGTCCTCTATGCAAAATGCCGCCCAGGTCGGCCCCAACGCTACACCTTGCTCGGTGTCGATGTTTTCCCGGCAACTTTCGCTGTCTATAGGCAACTCGGCCAGCGCAATCAGCCAAAGCTTAAACTCAAGCAGAGTTTCCCGTAGCGCGATTGGTGTGTAGCTGTCGGCTAAAATAACTTCGGCAAAAGCGCGCAATTGCGCGTGGCAGGAGCTAAATTTTGATTGAGTAAACATTGGGTTCTCTTGCATCTCTAAACGTCGCCATCGTGCACCGCGTCAACTTCGCTTGGCTCTAGCCCGTAAAAAGCCGCCAAAGCCAAGTTGATCGAACAGCACATCGATTTTTTTTAGGTCGACCGGCTTGCGCGCTAGCTCCGTAATTTCCGGCACCGGCGCGTCGCGTGCGATGCGAGTGAGTTGATACGACAAACGTGCACTTCCGGCGTGCTCACGTAGTTTCATGCCAATACCTTGCGCGCCGCGAATGCGTAAAAACTCCACTTCCGGCGAACGCGTCAGCACCGCTTCAAGGGAACCAAAATGCTGCATCAACGCCGCCGCAGTTTTCGGGCCTATGCCTGGAATGCCGGGAATATTATCCACAGAGTCGCCGCTCAAAGCTTGTAATTCGGCCATTTGCTCGGGGTGCACGCCGTGTTTTTCAAGCACGGCCTCCCTGCCATAGGGCTCGTTTTTGCCATAGTCCCATTGGCGTATATCGCCGTTGATCAACTGTGCCAGATCTTTATCGGCGGAAACGATTACGCCGCTCAAATTAGCGCCGCCGGAGGTTGCTGAAGCTAAATTGGCGACATTGAGCTTTTCCACCAGCGAGCCAATCAAATCGTCAGCTTCATAACGTTCGTGGGCAAGCGCTTGAAAGCCAAGCGCTTCAACCACGTCTTTGCAATAAGAGAACTGCCGCATCAAATCTTCTGTAGGCGGCTCCCGATTCGCTTTGTAATTTGGATAAAGCCCATGACGAAAGTTGTGCCCCAAGGATTCATCAAAACATACCGCTAAGCGCGCTGGTTTGACTTGTTCTACTAACCCGAGCAAGGTCGTGGTAAAACCGTGAACCGCGTGCGTGGGCCAGCCTTGAGTGTCGGTCCATTCCGGTGCGAGCGCATGATAGGCGCGGAAAATATAAAGGCTGGCATCCAGCATATAGGTGGTCATGATGAACCCTGTTTTCCGTTGCGCATGTTTTTGGACTGCTGCATTTTTAATTGTTCTAGTGCCTTCGCGTATTTTAAAAATGCGTAGTGCGCCAATTCCACGCTGTTGATATAACCTGCCCAGCCGTTTAAAAACTGACGGCGCAAGACATAGGCACGAAAAAAATACCATGCTGGATACAGCGTCAATCGAAATGCGCGCGAAAGACCTAGGCGTGGTTTTTTTGCCAACGCCGCTAGACTGGAATATTGATTAAGCTTAGTTAGTTTCTGCGCAATGCTGCGATCACCGTCATGGATAATGCAACCGGCCAAGTCCTGCACTTGCCCAGTTACCAACACGCTTTCATGCACCGCATGCGCGCTCATTTGCGCCTTATGTCGATCAAAAACCCGCAGAAAGCGATTGTGTTTGCTAAGGATATGTTGATAGCGCCAGAAAATGAACTCGCGCCGCTCTAGTCGATATCCAGCGAAGGCTGCAGTTCCTGCCGCCAAGGCAACACAAATTGCCTGCTGAGCTGTGTCATCAAGCGCTTCATCGGAATCCAGCAATATTACCCAGCTTTGGCTCGCTAAGGCGATTGCAGCAGCTTTTTGCGCGCTGTAGCCAGCGAAAATTTGCACGTGAAAACGCGCGCCAAATGACTCGGCAATTTCGCGTGTGCGATCTGTACTGCCGGAATCAAGCACCACGATTTCGCTGCAGATGGTTTTCAAGGAGGCCAAACAACGATTTAAGGTTTCGGCATTGTTAAACGTGGTCACCACGCCAGAAATACCAGCAGTATCGGCGCGTGTGGTGTTCACAAATCTGGCCCGCTAGCCGACACGGCGGACACGGTCAGCTCGTCCGCACCGTCAAGATTCGCACTCAGCAGTGCGACCAGCCACCAAACAATGCTGGCCCAAAACGATGAATACAGCGCGGTATGGGTGTTGATTGGAAAGACAAGCACCAACAGAGCGCAGCCATACGGCCATGCGTGGCCGCGCTGCTCCGGGCTGGCATCCCGCCAAGCACGGATGAGCACGGATGCTGCTATTGCCCACAGTGTCAGTCCTATCAATCCCGTTTCGGTCAAAATTTCCAAAAATATTTGATGCGGATGGCTAGCGCCTATCGCGCGCACCTCCGCCGCATTTCCTGTGGCTATCGTGTGTACCCACGGGTCGCCCGGTTGTGCAAATTCTGGATAGGCATAGCGAAACGCGCGCACACCAACGCCGTTAATTGGATGCGCGGCCACCATGCGCAGCGCAGTGTGCCAAATGGGCACGCGCCCGGCGAGCGCGAAGTCGGCCGTTTGCACATCAAAAATTGCCATCGTACGGTTCACGCGCTGTGCGAAACGGCTGTTCGTAGCGTTGAGTAATGCGGCCAAGCTGATTGCCGCCGTTAAAGCAATCGCCAAGCCTAGCAGGGCTTTGCGCCATTGATAGTGGCTAAGACGAAGCCCCCAGAGCAAACTAACCAGCGCAAACATCACCCAGCCCGCGCGTGCGCCAGCGAGTAAAATTACAGTTGCAAAGACCAGCCAGACCGCAATCAAAACGGAAAATTTTAGCTCAGGGTGGAGCCAAGCGGCTTTAAATTGTTGCGCGACGAACAGCGCGATCGGGACTAGCGTCGCCAAAATCAAGCCCAGTTTAAGATTTTCGTCTCCAAAAATGCCGCTGATGCGATCACCGTAACTACGGCCACCTAAGCTAAAGCCGCTCAGCGCTTGCAGCAGCGCGTCAAAACACCAAATACCGAGAATAATAGCCACAAGTTTGCCCAAAAATATCCGCTGTGCCGCGTTTAATTGCGCGGCAGCAATGATTAGCGCGGCAAAACGGATTGCGCCAATCGTCGCGGTTAGACTGCTTTTAATTTCGGTGGAATCAACACAAGAAATCAGGGCTGCAGCAAAAATGGCTGCCCAGCAGGTGAGGGCGGCCCGCAGTGCAGGCTTTTTTGGAACTTGATAAGCGCGTCGGCTAAGCAAATAAGCGGCGCTTGATATCAAGCACAGCAGCACACCCAGCTCACTTAGGCGGCCGAAAGGTAAAAGCAAAATAAACCCAGATAACCCAAGCAGCGCGGTGCTTTGGGATGGCTGGTTTATCAAGTCAAAACAGGTTGCGCGTTGCAAGCGTCGAAAAGATTGCAGAAAAACACTCATGTAGAAAGTGTCGCATGCATGCGCTGGATTTGCGCGAAATCATCAGCACCGGCCAATCAAGCCTTTCTACGATCTAAACAAAACCCCGGCACTTAGGCCGGGGCAACAATTTACAACTAGATCGATTACTTAAAACTGCATGGACCAGCTGTTGATGTAACCCACATCGCCAGCGGCGTTGTCATTCACGCGCATTTTCCATATACCGTTAG
>JAYTAO010000196.1:0-4462 GCA_043737435.1 Rhodanobacteraceae bacterium
ATGGCGGTCCCAGCACCAGAAGGTTTTCAAGAATCGGGCTTGTTCGAGTATCACCTCTACACGCTCGGTCGGCGCTCGGATGTGCCGGATAATTCCGCCAAGCAGCTGGAGCTTTTTCCCGGCAAAGTCAATATTCCCGCACGTCGGCAATTGGTCTTCACCGTTCCGGGCTTTCAAAACATCATGTATTACGGCAGCGCCAATACCGATCAAAACCTAGGCACCTTTGCCAAGGGTGAGGTCAACGCCTTTTTGGAGTTCGATAACAAAGAAGTGAATGGCATGGGCATGCCACTGCCCAAAGGCCGCGTGCGCGTCAGCCAAGCCGGCCCTGACGGCGCATTGGAATTCATCGGTGAAGACGCCATTGAACACACGCCGAAAAATGAAACCTTGCGGCTAAAACTAGGCGCAGCCTTCGATGTCGTCGGCGATCGCACCCGCACCGATTTCCAAATTGATACCACCGCAAAAACGCTGACCGAGTCATTCAAAATTAGCGTGCGCAACCGCAAAAAGATTGCCACCACTGTGCTGGTGCGCGAATACATGTATCGCTGGAGCGGCTGGGACGTGACTGCAAGTTCGGTTAAAGGCAATAAGCGTGACGCGCAAACGCTAGATTTCCCATTGGAAATTGCCGCCGATGGTGAAGCTGTGGTGACTTATACGGTTAAGTATCATTGGTAAGCGACCGTTTCCCGCTCAGAAATTCAACAAGTTGGCAGTCCAAACTCGCTAACTGACGAGGAAGATCGCGCAGTAAAACAGAGCGGGGCCATTTGTTAGAACGCATAAGTCGGATTAATCGTACTCAGTTGGAAGTTGGTCAATTTCCAACTGAGTGCCACTTGAGGCTAATTTGAGTGCAAATACAGATTAATCTGATAGCAAATATTGCGTTAATGCGTAACTGTGAAATCCTTCCCCAGCACTGATATTTAAAGGACGGGCATGAGCACAGAATTCAACCCCTACGCGCCGCCGAAAGCCAACGTTGAAGATGTGCCGCAAGGCGCTGTCTGGCGTGATGGCGACACGATTTGGCTGCGTCCTGGCACCATTTGGCCCACGCGCTGCGTTAAATGCAATTTGCCCGCAGTGCAGCCGGTAAAAGCACGGTGGGTCAGTTGGCATAGCCCTTGGCTGTATTTTCTGATGTTGCTAAACCTGATCATTTACTTGCTGATTGCAAGCATGGCGCAAAAGCGCGAAAAAGTTTTTCCGGGACTATGCGTGGCGCATGACCAGCGCAGAAATAGGGTGATTGCTGGCGCATGGCTCGGTTTCTTGCTCAGCCTTGCAATGATTCTCGGGGGACTGCATTTAGAACTGATGGCATTGGGAATAGCAGGCGTGGTCGTTTTATTGCTGGCTTTCGTAGTCGGGATCGTGGGCTCGCGCATTGTTTATGCCACGCACATCGACAAAGAGTGGGTACGCGTTAAAGGTTGCGGCGAAGCATTTTTAAGTAGTGTTCCACGTCGCTAACGCGATTGAAAGCAGCACGCACATTATTGAGTGTTTCGCAAACTCTAGAAATTGGAAAAGCAGAGGAAACTCTTTCCCATTTCCGAACACAATCTTATGTTAGCGATTTTTTAAGTTAAATAAACGCGCTAAGCCATTGTTTTATATGGTGCCATAGCGCTGGCGAGGTTTTTGCAATACCGTCAGCCTATGGATATCTCTAGACCCGAATTCGCTCAAACCCGCCGCCGCAAACGCCTGATGATTGGCGCTGTGGGCGGCATTTTAATTGCTGCAGCGGCTTACGCGCTTTGGCGCATGGAACCCGCTGCACCAACGCTAGAAAAATCCGCCGTCTGGACCGATACCGTGAAGCGCGGAGCGCTGACTATTGAAGTACGCGGGCCGGGCACGCTGGTGCCGAAATCGATACGCTGGATTAGCGCGGAAACGGCGGCAAGGGTTGAGCGTATCGTGCTTAAGCCGGGTGCGAATGTGCAGGCGGACAGCGTGATTTTGGAACTCAGCAATCCCGAAGTGCAGGATGCGCTGCTGGCGGCGCGCGCCGAGGTGACCGCCGCACGCGCCGATTTATCGGCGCAACAAACTCAGCTTAACAGCCAATTGCTGGATCAACGCGCGGGTGCCGCGCAAGTGCAGGCGGATTTGGCCTCCGCGAATTTGCAGGCCGAGGCCGAGCAAGACCTAGTCGAAAAAGGCGTCATTCCGGCGATTACTTACAAGCGTACGGAATTGAACCGCGATCAATTGAAGCTCAAAGTTCAGATCGAGCTTGAGCGCATGCAAAACTTCGCGCGCACCATTGACGCCCAGCTTGCCGCGTCCCGCGCCCGCCTTGCGCAGCTAGATAACACGCTGCAGTTGCGCTTACGCCAGGCGAACGCTTTGCAGGTGAAGGCGGGTATTTCCGGGGTGCTGCAGCAAATTGCGGTAGAAGAAGGTCAGCAGGTTTCCGCTGGCCTTAATATTGCGCGGGTTGCACGTCCTGATTTGTTGATGGCGCAGCTGAAGGTGCCGGAAACTCAAGCCAAGGACATCACTATTGGCTTAATCGCCAAAATCGACACGCGCAACGGCATTATTCATGGCACCGTGGCGCGCATAGATCCAGCGGTACAAGCTGGAACTGTGCAGGTGGATGTCGAGCTGAGCGGTGATCTTCCCGTCGGCGCACGCCCGGACTTATCTGTGGATGGCGTGATTGAAATCGCCAGCTTAAGCGATGTTTTGTACGTCGGGCGCCCAGCCACTGGCCAGCCGCAAAGCACCATTAGTTTATTCAAGTTACGCAGAAACGACGTCAGCCAAGCGGATCGCACGCAAGTGCGCTTAGGCCGGGCATCGGTTAGCGTGATTGAAGTCACCAGTGGCTTGAATGTCGGTGATCAAGTCATTTTATCGGATACCTCCGACTTTGATCGCTTTCAACGGCTGCGCTTGAAATAGATTTTGTACGCCCTCGATTTTTTTTGAACCACCTACTTTTGAACCACGTTGGAAATCATATGCCATTGATTCAACTAAGTAATTTGAGCAAAATATTTTATGCCGACGAAATTGAAACGCATGCCTTGAGCGAGGTACATTTGAGCATCGCAAAAGGCGAATACGTGTCGATTTCCGGCCCCTCAGGCTGCGGTAAGTCCACTTTATTGTCGCTGCTGGGGCTATTGGATACGCCTACCGGCGGCACTTACCAGCTCAACGGCAGCAATGCTGAGGCGCTAAAACCGAATGATCGCGCACGCATTCGCAATAAAGAAATTGGCTTTGTATTTCAGGCATTTAATTTGATTGGCGATTTGAGCGTGTTTGAAAATGTTGAGCTACCGCTAACGTATCGTCCAGGAGTAGCTAAAGCAGAGCGACGCGAACGCGCCATGAAAGCGCTGGAGCGCGTGGGCATGGGGCACCGCATCAAGCATTTCCCTAGCCAACTTTCCGGCGGCCAACAGCAGCGCGTTGCGGTAGCGCGCGCTTTGGTGGGCGAGCCTTCGATACTGCTCGCGGATGAACCGACCGGTAATTTAGACAGTAAAAACGGTGAGCAAGTGATGGGCCTGTTGAAAGAGCTGCACTCTGCCGGTGCCACGATTTGCATGGTGACGCATGATCCGCGCTACGCTGACTTTGCCGACCGAAAAATCCACATGTTTGACGGGCGCATTGTGGATGAGCAAACCCTGCACCGGCTGCGCGCTGAAGAAGATGAGCGCCTGGAAAAAATGCGTGCTAAAGCCTAGCTGGCCGAGGGCACTGCATTTGCTATCGGCGCTAGGCCATTGAAATGACTGTATTTTTCGGTATTCTGAAAGAAAGCTTTCGCATCACCACGCGCAATAAGCTCAACTCGTTACTTGCCGTGCTGAAATTGGCCGCGGGCCTCGCCGCATGCATCTTTGCAATCGGCATAGGCGCGGCACTTTACGAAAGCGATGGCTCGGTCATTCCGAAAGCGCTGCAGGTAGTGGGTGAGTTTAATAACGGCGGAGTGCAGGGTTTACGCGGGCGCGACGGTTTGGCATTGAGGCAATCCAATGTGCCGTAGCTGCGCGATTTGAGCTTAGTTCGCACGGCGGTCTTTTATGTGCCTTTCGGCAATGATCAAGCTGCGCGCGAGGTTAATGTTGAAGGCGCATAGATCGATGGCGTGTTCTTTAGCAAGCTAGGCAAATAAATCCGATCCAATATCGCGCCTGATCCGATTTTCACGCCACTCCCGCACGCCCAAACTGCGTCCATGACTCAGCCGCGCAGCCAACTCGTCGATCCAACCCAAGCCGGAACGTTTCACTGCGTCAACCGCCCGCTGCGTGCGTCGTTCTTGGTTTTGTGGCTTGGATCAATATCTCGGCAAAAGCTTTGAGCACCGTAAATCGTGGGTTCAAGCGCGTATTTTGGAGTTGGGAAACATTTTTGCCTGCGGCGTGCACGCCTGGGCGGTTATGAGCAACCACCTGCACATCGTCGT